>JBGOUS010000007.1:0-14300 GCA_041477675.1 Nitrosopumilaceae archaeon | reverse complement strand
GTTTTTTTTGGCATAAGTTTTGGTTATGCATACGGATATGGAGAAATCAATACATCGGATTTCAAAGTTGTCAACACGTTGGGAGAGGAGATTAATTAACCTTCGGTAGAACAACAGCTTAACCTACAAACTTCTCTTACAAATGTCAGTAATGAAGAAATGGATTGGGTATACATCGTACAAATAATTGATTCAAAAGGAGCTATAGCGGATCTTAGTTTTTCAAAAGGTTCACTTGTTAAAAATCAAACCCTAACGACAGCTCTTTTTTGGACTCCACATAAAGATGGAACTTATAAAATTGAAACTTTCGTGTGGAATAATTTAAGCGATATGAGTGCATTATCTCCCAAATCTACTTTTGCAATAACGGTAATATAAACAAAAAAACGAATTTCAATTTTTACACCTCATAATTTTTTATGAAATAATTTAAAATGGACCGAGTGGGATTTGAACCCACGATCTCACCCATGCCAAGGGCGTATCCTACCAGGCTAGACGACCGGCCCAAATTTTTACAATCAGAATCGTATTCTGATTTGCATTAGCTTTTTTCAAGCCGTTATTAACGTTTAGCTGTATTTGGAAAATCGTCTTTAACCAAAACAACATAAGATATTTAACTATCAGGTGCGACACATTTCGCGTGGTCGTCGATAATCAAGCGACTTTGACATTCATTCAAGTCCAAAAAGAAGATCTTGCGATTTTTAGACTCGTGCCAAAAGATGGACAGGTTCCAGAATACAAACCTGGTCAATTCATAACAATAGGAATGCATGTTCCAAGCGAAAATAAGATTATACGAAGAGCATATTCTATTGCATCAAACCCAGAAAACAGAAAATTTGTTGAGTTGTACATACGATGGGTACGAAAACCTCTACCAGGTCGTCTTACTACTCAGCTCTTTAGTGCAAAAGAAGGAGACGAGATAGTTTGGGTTAAACCAACTGGCGCATTTACACTTGATGACAAAAAATGTGACGGTACAAAAGATGATAGAAGAATAGTTTGTTTGGGTGGAGGTACTGGTTTAGCTCCGTTTGTCAGTCTTGCTCAGTCTCTACATGCTATTGGAAGCAATAGAGAGATAATAGTGTTGCATGGAGCAAGTTATGTAGACGAACTTGGTTACAAAGAACTTTTGATCGATCTAGAAAATGAAAGTCTAGATAGGGGTAAAGATAAATGGAATTTCAGATATAGAGCATCCATCAGTAGACCTCAAGAATGGTTTAACAGGTCTTGGAGTGGACAAATTGGAAGAGTAGAAACTTTCCTTAGATCAAAAGATGGTGAACCATCACCACTTGAAAAGATGATTGGTGAAAAAATCACAAAAGAAAACACTATATTTTTCATTTGTGGTTGGCAAGGAACTATAGATGGATGTCTGGATTATCTAGGACCAAAGGGTTTTGTTACTGAAAGAAACAAGAGACCAGACAAGAGTTTCGAAATAAAGTTCGAATCGTACGGTTAGAAGAATATTTCTTTTGAAAAGCTAATATGGTATAGTCAGAGGCTGATCTACGGGGACGTAGGTCAGCTTGGTAGACTGCCAGCCTCGGGCGCTGGATGTCGTGGGTTCAAGTCCCATCGTCCCCATATTCTAAAAAATTTATTTAGTTATTGAAATCGTATCTGTTTTCATGCATGCATTGCTTGGGCTTGGAGTTCCTACGTATGAACCATAAACACAGAGTTTTCCTTCCTCTGCATTAGCTGATATCCATAACTGATGTAATCCTCTCATCACAGATTCTCGTTTTGCGTTATGACCCGTAAATTTTGGATCCTTAAGGCTCATAGTCATACCAACAAAATGCACATGAAGTGCATCAGAATCGCCACCATATGGATTTCCTTTTCCATCAACCAGATTGACTGCTTTCCAGTTTCCAGTTAGTTCTCTACTTCCAATAGAAATAGAATATGTTCCCCAACCATAAATCGTTTTTTCATCTGGATTGTATGCCCCATGACCAGATATTGTGATAGTTCCGCGTTTTATCAGTACTGTGGTATCATTAATTTGGAAAAAATACGGGTTTGATATTTTTGTTTGTTCCATGTGCTTCATTTTCCCTATGTTCTGATCTACCGGTGTGAGTTTTTCTGTCGATGATTTATCTTTCATAGACATGTAGCCACTAGACATGGCATAACTTGAAGCGACGGGCATCAAAAGTAAAGGAAGTACAGCCAATAACAAGAGTATTTTTGAATTCATTTTCTAAACACTATCGCTTAATTGGAATTAATTAGTCTTGTGCACAAATTATTCGTGAGAACGAATATTCATAAAAATCAGGTTTTAGGAATCATTTTTTTAAATTTTGTATTCTTATAAAATAATTGTATCAAGCATTGAAATATACGCGATTTCTAGTATGAAGTGCAATTGACAGTTGTCATTTACTTAGCTCATTTGAATCCTGTAACAAAAGCACATGTAGAGATCATAGAAGATCTTAAAAAAGAAAACAAGGTTATGGTTTTTCCGGTAATATTTGTCAACAAGGGTAAAGAAATAAACAGTAAGAGTTTTCCTTTTGATTTTGAATTACGAGAGAAGATGCTTCAATCTATATTTGGTGATTCGATCTCTGTTCTTCCAAACTATGTGTTTTCTGCGCCTTTCATCAAATACATGCCACCATTACTTTCTCCCTTTTCATGGAACATAAAAAAACAAATTCTAAATGGCATTTCAGATGATTATTTCACATATACAGGCGATAGAGTAGAGGGTTTTGTACTCAAACTATATGGATTAAAACCAAGAATAGGTAAAAGAAAGACAATCTCAGCATCATCTGTAAAGGAAAAAATGTTTGATGCAGCACTTGGAAAGGACTCTGATTGGGAAAAGTATGTTCCTGCAGAAGTTGTAAAAATAATACGTGAAAACTGGGACATAGTTAAAAAATTCGCATCTGCAGAAGATCTTACATATAGAATACTTGGTATGAAATTTCCAAAACATGGTTTTTGGTAGAAATAGATTAATTATAGACTCATTTCGTTGTTTAATATGAAATCGTTTAGTGCACAATTTTCTTGGTTTGATGGTAAATTTGTAAGATCAGAAGAGGCAAAGGTTCCTGTCATGACACATGCTATACATTATGGAACTTCAGTTTTTGAGGGATTGCGCGGGTACTGGAATTCAAAAAACTTGAATATTTTCAGACTTGATGATCATATTAAAAGATTCAGAAATTCTGGTAAAATCTATTCCATTGCTCTGAAATTCACCGATAAAGATATTTCAGATGCCATAATTCAACTTTGTAAAAAAAATAATGTAAGACAATCATGTTATATCAGACCATTTTATTTTGTTGGAGAGTATGGAATAAACTTGAATGTAACGGAAAAAGCTCCTACGCATACAGCTATAATCATGTTTGCTTTTGGAGATTTATTTAATAAAAACGGAATAAATGCTGGGGTTTCCTCATGGAGACGTATTCAAGATATTTCAACACCTCCTCTTGCTAAGATGGGGGGCAATTATCTGAATTCTATTTTAGCAACTCAGGAAGCAAAACGTAACGGTTACGATGAAGCCATATTACTTGACCATTTAGGAAATGTAAGTGAGGCCCCTGGTGAAAATATATTCATAATAAGAAATGGGAATCTCATAACTCCCGGATCTAGTTCATCCATACTTGAAGGAATAACAAGAGAGTCGGTAATAGAGATAGCACAAAACGAAGGATACAACATCATTGAAAGAGAAATTGCCCGTACAGAACTTTACCTTGCAGATGAGATCTTTCTTACTGGAACTGCCGCAGAAATAACTTCAGTCACAGCCATTGATGGAAAAGTAGTTGGCAATGGAAGAACTGGGAAAGTGACAAAACAAATCGGTTCAATTTATTCAAATATAGTAATGGGCAGGAATAAAAATTACACCCATTGGATAACGACGGTGTATTAGATATGAAAGTAATCCAGATAGGAACCGGTGGATGGGGTAAAAATCATGCGCGTATTCTTTCACAAATGGGAGTTTTAACCGCAGTATGTGATGCAGACATTAACAGAGCTAAAGATTTTGGGGCCAAATATTCAGTGAATCATTATTCTTCCTTAGAATCACTTTTAAATTCAGAGAAATTTGATACCGCGTTTGTTTGTACACCAACTTCTACCCATTTCCCCATTGCGACAATTCTTCTACAACAAAAGAAAAATGTCTTTATAGAAAAACCTATGACATATCTTTCTCGTGAGGGAGAAGATCTTCAGATCTTGTCACATAAAAATAAAGTAGTACTAACATGCGGATACGTTGAAAGGTTTAATCCTGCAGTTGCATTGGTAAAAGATTATGTCAAATCAAAAAAATTTGGCGAGCTCCTAATGCTGGAGTTTCATAGAGAAAACAGAATGCCATTACACATAAAGGATGTCGGAATAATTTACGATACTTCGGTTCATGATATCGATACTGCAATGTGGCTTTTTGACGATACCCCTGAAGTAGTTTTTGCAAGATCTGGCAGGATAAAACATGATCATGAAGATTTTGCAACCATAATGCTTGGCTTCAAGGACAGCAAAGTCGCAATTATTTCATCAAACTGGATTACTCCTACGAGAGTAAGAAGTTTTAATGCAGTATGTGGAGAAGCAATAATATCTTCAGATTTTATTTCACAGGAAATTAAGATCGAGACGGATAATGGAACAGAGATTCCAAGAAAAAATGTAGAAGAACCCTTACTTTTGGAGATAAAGAATTTCCTTGCTGCTTGTGAAGGTAAAGAAGAACTATTAGTAAGACCAGAGCATGCAGTGAACACAACAAGGATTGCAGAAGCAGCACTTTTATCTAGTCAAAAAGGAACTCCGATTTATCTGGACCTGAAATGAATAGAGAAATGTTGAATATACTTGCATGTCCAATAGACAAACATTTTCCACTTGAGATTTTTGAGTCAAACTCTAAAGATAAAACAGTATTGGAAGGTGCAATATACTGTTCAAAATGTTCTAGATTTTATCCCATAATAGAAGAAATTCCAATAATGTTACCTGATGAACTAAGAGACAAAGACCAAGACATTGAATTTTTAAAAAGAAACAAATCCTTCCTGCCAGAAAAAATAATTAAGCAAGCATCTCCTTGGCACCTGTGATTAATTTGGTAACAAATTTTATTTCAGAGAAAGCAAAAATAGGGAAGAATGTTCGCATCTGGCACTTTGCCTATGTTGGTGATAATTCTGAGATAGGTGATAA
Organism: Nitrosopumilaceae archaeon; assembly: GCA_041477675.1. Lineage (GTDB taxonomy): Archaea > Thermoproteota > Nitrososphaeria > Nitrososphaerales > Nitrosopumilaceae > UBA8516. The sequence goes on along the minus strand of JBGOUS010000007.1, from coordinate 9,032 downwards.
TGTAAAAATTGGCTCGCTTGCACATGTTGATTATAATGTAAAGATAGGCGAGAACACAATGATTGAAGGATTAGTTTACATTCCACCTCTTTCGCGAATAGGAAAAAATGTATTCATTGGCCCCGCAGCATCTTTAACAAACGATCCTTATCCCCCAAGTAAAAAACTCATTGGAGTTACAATAGAAAATGGTGTTATCATAGGTTCGCGGGCAGTTATCAAGGCAGGCATAACTGTTGGGAAAAATAGTGTAATAGCAATGGGAGCAGTTGTAACAAAAAATGTTCCACCTAACGTCGTAGTAGCTGGAGTACCTGCGAAAATCATGTATACACGAGAAGAATATGACAAAAAGAAGAAGAATTGGGAAAGCAGTTAGTTTTTTATTTTTTTATGAAACATCCAGTCCTTTATCTTAGTGAGAACATAAATCCAAATAATTACCAGAAATATCGCAATTATAGCTTTTACAATAGATGCATAATACAATTCTAAAGGACCGACTATAACATATCCATCAATTGAGATCAATGATGTGAGTGTAACCAATAATCCTCCTCCTAGTATAATTAAAATCCACATTACAAAAATAAATAAAAAAATAACATGATTCTTCATATTTTAATTGACATCATGAACGCAGTGATAATAGCAAGAAATGCAGAAAATAACGCTAGCTTGAAAATAACAGATACGATTTGTTTTTCAGTCATTGGACCTGTTGCAAGAATAAGACGTAGAAGTGTAACTGGTGCATCTTTGTCAGTAGTAGCCATGAGTTTAAAGTCAGGAGTGATAGTAGTGGGATTTTTTATTTGTCTGTGTTCTACTATACGTTTCACACTAGATAAAAATAAAAAGGAATTAATCACAGCTGGTAAAAGGGCAATTGCAGCAACGACCTCCACACGACCAAGTATTGCTATAACACCATACATTGCACCAAGAGTTAAAGCACCTGAATCACCTGGAAAAATCCTACTAGGAAATTTGTGGTATTTGTAAAAAGCTAATGAAACAAATCCAAGTGGTAGACTTGCTATCGCAATTTCATAATGTTGCATAATAAAAAGAGAAATAGTTAGTGCAAAGCTGGCAATAGTCATGAAACCACTTGCAACACCATTCAAAACATCAATTGAATTTATCGTGTTACCAGTTATTGGAATTATGAATATTATTAACGCCAGATAAAGTGCTGGGATTTTAAAAGAACCAAAAAGTGGAAATGCTAGATTTGAATCATATGTACCTAGAAAGATGATTGGAATGGCAGAAGTAGCTAGAGCCAGTGGTTTGAACCATCCACCTAGAACCTTTCTGTCATCAATTAATCCAACTACAAAGGCAAGTGAAATAGTAATGAGAATTGTGATTACTGCTGTAGTTGGAAAGAAGATGTATAACGTAAGCTCTGATGCGATAATCCCAATCAAGATTGATGGACCACCGGGTCTTGGTATCATAGCCCCACCTTTTCTATGATAGTCTTTTACTGTGAGGTTTCTTTTTTCTAGTGTACGGATTAAGAATGGAGTTATTCCATAGACTGAAAAAAATGCTACGATTGAAACCATGATAGCAGGAATGATTTGATCAAACATTATGATACCTTTCGTAGTTGTGCCTTAATGTTTTCTGCAAGAGATGAACCTATCTTGTCTATTTTTGCCAAGTCTTTTATCTGAATTTTAGATAGATCATGTTGATTTTTGATGCCATTCTTGTATAAAATGCGTGATCGTATTCGGCCTATCCCACGTATCTTAACAAGTTCTGCAAGTTCTTCTTTTATTCCGTAAGAAATTCTTTGTTTTAAAATATTTAATTCGTCAAGAATATCATCACGTGATTCTAGCTTAGCAATTTCATACAATGAATTCACAAGCCAATCACTAGTTTCTGCCATCCTATGCATATCACCTGATTCTATCCCCAGATTATCTGAAAGAAAAATTTCGCTTGATTCATTTATCCATGCATGTAGTGCCAGAAGACTTCTTGAACACTCATACTCCGAGATTGGCTCAATTAATTCTGACATGTGGTTTTCAAGTAGATTACCTATTGTTTCGTAATCTTTGTTACGCAAAGAAAATTTAGGGAAAAAGTCTTCACAATTTGAAATAAGATGAAGAAATCCAAAAGTGTGATTTTTACGCTTTGAAGCCTTTCGTAAAGATTTTCTGAAAGAAACAGATGTAAGTGGATCAATGTATAACATTGAGGTTTTTTTGCCAAATTCAGTTCCTACAAATCTACCTCCCTTTTCTTTTATCAGCTCTTCTAGCTCAAGATAATCTAATGTAATTTGTATCTTGAATTTTATAGTAGTTTTTCTCATTTGAGAACCTGCAAGAGTTTCTGAAAAAAAATCTATTATCTCATCCTTTTTGATCCCGGGACTTGTAGACACTAAACTCAAGACGTGTGTTCTTAGGGCTCTGTCATCTGTCAGTTTTGATAATATTGGTTCGGGAGTTCCATTTACATAATAATCAAGTAGCTCATCACTATTAGAATTTCCAACAATTATTGCTTCGCCAAATTTGTCATATTGTGGTCTTCCTGCTCTGCCACAAAGCTGTTTGTATTCAAGAATGCTGATAGGCTTGTTTGTACCAAATTTTGCATCATATCTATTTATGTTTGATATAACCACACGTCGCGCGGGAAGATTTACGCCGGCTGCAAGAGTTGGGGTAGATGCAAGTAATTTTATTTTTCCATTTCTAAATTCTGATTCTATTGTTTCACGACATTTCTGATTAAGACCAGCATGATGGAATGCTACCCCTTTTTTTACTAGCGTAGCAAGATTTTTGACAAGATCGGTATGTTCATTGGCTTCAAGTATTTGTCGTGAAATTTTATTGAGTTCATTTTTTTCATCTTCATCAAGATTTTTACCTACAGCGTCAGCGGCTTTTGCTGCAAGAATAGCGGAACGCGCTCTTGTTTCTGCAAATAGAATTGTTTGGCCTCCATTTTTTATAGAATCTATTCCAAGATCTACTGAAGGTCCTCTCACACTTGTTTCGACTTCAAAGTTTTTTCCATTCTGCATTCTTACGGTACCGCCATCATAGACACCTTCCCATAATGGAACTGGTCTCCAGTTATTTTCTATCAAATCACAACCAATCCATGAGGAGATTTCCTTGGCATTTGTAACGGTAGCACTTAACGCAAGAATCTGAGGTTTCTGTTGCAATAACTTTAGTTTTGTTAGAATGATTTCAAGAGTGGGACCTCTATCTTGATCACCAAGAAGGTGTACTTCATCGACAATAACAAGACTTATGTCATCAATCCATTCTGCACCATGTCTAATAAGAGAATCCATTTTTTCGTTTGTAAGCACAATTATGTCATTTTTTCCAAGACTTTTGTCAGCATTATCAAAATCTCCTGTAGATATTTGTGTCCTTATTTTTCTCCCAAAATCTACAGACTCTAATTTTTGAAATTCAGAAAACTTTTCTGCAGATAGAGCGCGGAGTGGATTAAGATATACTATTTTCCCTTTTTTATTGAAAAGATGATCAATCACGGCAAGCATTGCAATTAGTGTTTTTCCACTTGCAGTTGGTGCAGAAACAAGTACACTTTTTCCTTCTAAAATACCTGCTTTTACACTATCTGCTTGGGTGGGATAGAGTTCTTCATATCCAATTTTATGAAGAAATTCAATTGCAGGTTTTGGTAAGTTGAGATCCGATACTTTCATACCCGGTTATAATGACCGGGTTTTGATTCATAAATAGCTGACTCGCGTTGAAGTTTTTTGATATATTTGCGTGCTTCTTCCTCTGTAAATTTACCTGTTTTTACCAGTTCCTTAACAAATGTTTTTTCTTCAACTGGTCTTTTTTCGTCCCCTTCAAGTGACTTCATAACATCCATGAATAGCTGCATCTTTGAAATTTCACTGTGAGGCTTACCTTGGAGGACTCCTAGATCAACCTGACCAGTATTAACATCTACTCCAGCATCTTGTAACATACTTTCTATTAAGAAAATAGCACGTTCTGCATCTTCTGCGTCTACTTGATCTTTCATCAATAATCTTGCCCTAGCAGTAGATAATCTGATTAATCCTTCAAGCTGTCTTGGAGTTACAGTTATCATTCCTTCAGATTCAACATTTCTCATTTTCATGTAATATTCTAGAATTTTATCTTCAGCTTCTTTTGTTAGAACCGGTTCTATTTTTTTGGCGTATGAAAGATATTTTGTAAGTATGTCTACATCAATTAGTGATTTTGTATCTGTGGGTGAACTTCTATGAAGATTGAGAATGTGTTTTGCTATTCTGGTGTCTTTTTCTTTTGATGGTACATCCCTAACTACAAAAATAAGATCAAATCTTGTAAGTAGTGGAATTGGGAGGTTTACGTTTTCTGTGATATTTTTGAACGGATCATATTTTCCATACATAGGGTTAGCTGCTGCCAAAATTGATGTTCTTGCATTGAGCGTAGCCACAATACCTCCTTTTGCAATGCTAGCAGATTGTTGCTCCATGACTTCGTGTAGCGCACTTCGGTCTTCTGGTTTCATTTTATCAAATTCATCAATACAAACTAAACCTTGGTCTCCAAGAACAACGGCACCTGCTTCTAACATCATTATACCTATTTTGTCTCGTACTACAGCTGCAGTGAGTCCTGCTGCCGTAGAACCTCTACCAGAAGTGTATAGTCCCCTAGGTGCAATTCTTGCACAGAATTTTAGCATTTCACTTTTTGCAGTACCAGGATCTCCCACAAGAAATATGTTAATGTCACCACGAATTTTTGCTCCGTCTGCAAGAATTCTTTGTGTTGAACCTACGATCAAAAGTAGTATTGCTTCTTTTATTAGATCTTGTCCACTAATGTGTGGGGCAAACGATGCAATCAATCTGTCATAAATGTCAGTATTCTTTCCAAGCGATTTGATTATTTTTTCTTCTTCGGCGGATATTTCTTCTCGTTCTGTACTTCTAGAAGTTTTTGGTCCCCTTCCACCAAGAAATTCTATGTTGTTTCCTTGAATTCGTAATCTGTAGATCCCACTTTTACCACGCATAGCTGGAATATGTTCTTGTTCAATTCGTACTATTCCTGTAAGTATTATACGGTCACCTGGTCTTGCATTATCAACTAGATCCTGTAACACTGTAACATCGACATAATGAGGCAGTTGACCTGGAGGCAAGTCTTCTGGTAATTCCTGTAGTCTGACCATCTGGAAATCAATAAATCGACTTTCTTCGGGACTAAGTTCTAGGTCCTTGTGTGTACACTTTCCGTTATCACATTTTAACGGTTCACTAAATTCGAGTCCTTTTTCTTGAACTCGCTTAGTTCGATGACCTTGAGGACAAATATAGACAAGTTCTTTTGCTAGTGGTTTTATTTCCGAGGATCTGACCACCATTCCCGATACACTAGTCATTTTTCCAATGATTTCTGCGTTTATCTCACGCAAACTGCGCTGAGCAGGATAATTTGCTATTCTTACTCTTACATCATGCTGAATTTTTTCCGCGTATTGTGGGAATCTTTCTTTAAGAATGTCCTTTATTGCTGCTGCAAATACATTTAGCATTTCATCAGGTTTTGTATTAAAAATAGATTCTATTTCAGGATAAGATACCAAGTCATTATAATTAACTACAAGATATTGCACTTTCTTTGCCATCATTTGATCTATTTCTTCTACATATTTGTAAGCGCCAGACTTGTCTTTGAATTGAATTAGAAATTCATTTACTTGATCTAGACGTCTTCCTTCTGATGATATAGATTCTGAAACCAATGTCATTTCTTGTCACCTAAGATCTGTTTTTGAAAGTCTACGCTTTGTGTGTGTATTGCATCAAATAAAGCACGTTCCTCTATAGATAGTTTTTTAGCAAGATCGGATGTCATTTTTGATGAGTCTGCCAGTCCAATTATTTTTCCTTGTCTTTTTCTCATAAGTGTGTTTAGCATACTTTCTACTTTATCCTGATCTTGTTGTGTGAGTCTCTGTATGTAGGCTCGTACTTTTATGTAAAAATCAGTTTCAAGCGTAGAAAGATCAAAGTCACCTTGCACATTTTCCTTCACCAATGCCTGCTTCAAGGCTACAATCATATCAGTATCCTGAACATCTACGAGTTTTTCAGATGCCAGTACATCAGCTACCCAACGCGGTATACTAATAATTTCTCCATGTTTTGCATCAATGGATATATCTGATGTGTCTACCTTGATATCGTGATTAAAGGTTACTTTAACATCTTGTAATCCATGTCCTATAGCATGTACTTGGGTAAGATCTGAAATCTCCATTGTGCATGAAACTCTATCCTAGGATTTAATGGGATCGATCGATCAATTCCGTTAACAACTAGCTTTGATCATTTGATCTTAGCCGTAATTTTATTAGTGAGAGAGAAAGGTAACAGCGTATGACTGAGGGTACAATGTGGGTGGAAAAATATCGTCCAGAGAAGCTTTCTTCAATAATAAATCAAAAAGAAGTCATAGGAAGCCTAAAATCACTTTTAAAAAATACCTCTGAAATACCACATCTTATGTTTTCTGGCTCAGCAGGTGTGGGAAAAACAACCGCAGCCATGTGCCTTGCACGGGAGATACTTGGTGACCACTGGAAAGACCATACTCTTGAGCTTAATGCGTCTGATGAACGTGGCATAAATATGGTAAGGGAAAGGGTAAAGAAATTTGCACGATTTTCAGGATTGGATACAAAAATACCATTTAAAATAATAATTCTAGATGAAGCTGATGAAATGACTTCTGATGCGCAAACAGCTTTACGTAGAATTATAGAAGATACTGCAAGACATTGTAGATTTATTTTAATCGCAAATAACATATCAAAGATCATAGAACCTCTTCAAAGTAGATGTGCCGTATTCAAGTTCACGAGGATTGCAGAAGATGATGTGATATCATATCTTGAAGAAATTTCCAAAAAAGAAAAAGTGAAGTTTGATCAAAAAGGACTGAAAACAATTTATAGTTATTCAGAAGGCGATATGCGTCATGCCATAAACATATTACAAGCAACAGCAAGTCTAGGAATAGTAAACGAATCAAATGTGAAAACATCAGCTGGTCTTTCAAAAGTAAATGATGTTGGTGAAATTCTTACACTAGCGATTGCAGGAAAATTATCTGATGCCAGAAACAAGATGATAGAGATAATCAAAGTGTATGGCATGTCAGAATCAGACTTTCTAAAATATCTAAACGACGAATCTTACAAGATAAAGACTACAAAACTTGATAAGATTTTAGAAACAATAGCAAAATATGATTACAGATTAATTATTGGTGCAAATCCAGAAATTCAGCTTTCAGCACTTTTGGCAGAACTTGGTGGAATAGGAAAATAGTAGCGCAGAGAGAGGGATTTGAACCCCCGCGTGCTTGCGCACATAGGCTCTCAAGGCCCACGCCATGCCGGGCTAGGCGACCTCTGCGGATTTGTTTCATGAAAACTAGTTAAAATTTGTTTAAGATCATTTGATATCTGATATGTAATAGAGAAAGAAAATTATCAGACATTAACTATGCCTACTTTAACTAGATATTGAATCCCTGACGCAAAATCCTTGTCAGCGATGGAACCTTCGGACCACCATTTGGCATTATTTCTGACCCAGTCAGGAATTTTGATTTCTGCATTGTCGGTATGATTCATTCCCACATGAATTTGACTTGTAAATGTTATAGGCTTATCAATAAACTGTCGTGGTGTGTCTATGGTTACAACAGTAGCTTTTAATGTATAAATTGCATTATCGGAAAATATATTTTGCATGACTTGAATATTGCTACCATAATCTTTCATCCATCCTCCAAGAAAAGGTTCTGTCGTAGCTTTGATTTGTTTCCTGTTAGGTTCATCAAATGATTTGTATTTGAAATCAATTGTAATTTGTCCACTTTCATCGTAGAAAAGTTCATTCATGAGATATTTGTCAACCCCATTTTTTAGGATAGCAAGTTGTACTGACACATGTTTGAAATTTTGGTCGTTACCCTTATCATAAACCGACATTGTTAAAGTAAAATCTTCATTAGGCCTGATATTATCTGGAAATACAAAATCCATCACAGCTTCACGATTTCCAAGCGTTGCTGGAGGGTTTTCATGATGCTGCGCAAACACAGGTACAATAAAACCTAAGGATAGTAAAAATAGAATTAAAAAAAATGATTTTATCATGTAAGAAGCTGACACAGATGTCATTTATTTATTGTCTTTTGGTGTACCAATGTTTATATTTAAAAGTATGATTTTTAGTGCATTGCCTGAAAAAAAATTAAAATCAATTTCAGTTTTCATTCCAGAAGAAGTAGTTTGTGCAAGTTTAGAAAAAATTGGATTTATTCAAGAAGAGAATGCAACTACATCAAGTGATGGAAAATTCTGGAAAAAGATGCTGTATATAAAAGGAGATGAGATGGTTTCCGTCTCAGAGGAGCTTGGAGACTATTGGCCAAAAGATCCTGTAATATCAATATGCGGCTTACCCAATACGATAAAGACGATTTTAGGAGACTTGGATGCCATCATTTGAATGCAATGAGATTCAGTTTATAGAAAATATTAGTCGCCTTTTAGACTCTGAGAATAGATTTGTCGTAAACAAAAGAATTCAGGTTTATGATGATAAAAGGTACGGGCCAGCAGGTATACCTGATGAAATATTTATGCAATTTTCTTCAATTCTAACTAGAAAAGGTCAGAGATTATCTGTATATGCCAAGACGCATTTTCTTGATGATTATCATCACAAAGTCTATTTTTTACAGGACTTGCTTCATTCTTCTTCCAAGATGAAATACCCTATTTTACACACACCATATTACAAAGTGGAATATTCTTTTAGGATCTGGGGGAATTCCTACCACTATAGTTTTGATGTACTATTCAGCCCTAAAATTACTATCGAACAAAAAAAGATTACAAAAAAAATGAATCCACGGATAGGAGAGGAATCAACCATGTTAATTCATGTTCTT
>JBGOUS010000143.1:0-3534 GCA_041477675.1 Nitrosopumilaceae archaeon | reverse complement strand
TTTTGAATTTGATCTTTAAAAAATGTTTATTAGGAAGTTTGGAATTTTTTTGTAAAAAATGAAAATTTCAAGTTTTTTAAAAAACATACATTTTTATATAGCTTTTTTTATTTTTTCTGAAAACTCTGTAACGGTTCATGAAGGATACGTATAATTTTTCTATAAAATTATCACTATTAATATAAGAAATAGTGATCCACCCTTAAATAGTTAGTATTACTATAAGTAATTACAAAAGGAAAGATGAAGAAAAAATGACATGTAAAGGAATATGCACAAGATACAAGGCACAAAAGCCAGTCGGTACTGGTCGCTATGCATCAGGACAGAAAAGATGCCAGATTTGTGAAATTTTCATAAAATGGGAAGGACTCTGGTGTCCATGCTGTGGATACAGATTGCGAACAAAACCAAGAAACCTAAAATACAAAGCAAAATTGCGTGCTAGAGTCGAAGCTGATTCTCAACTAGAAGCTGTTGCTGTAAAGGCTGCGGAAGTAGAAGAGATAGAAGTAGAGGCAGTAGCAGTAAAAAAGCCTACAAAAAGAGCTAAAACGGCAAAGGCTATGAAGAAAGTAGCAATTGCGCCGGTAGCAATAAAGGCGTAGCTGACGTAGTCTATTGATGTCCCAAGTCGGTTATAAGAAAAAAACCGTCATAGTGGATAATCGGGAATTCTTGGTTCAGGTAGTTCCATTTGATAATGGTAATTTTATCTCCATAACTGAAGGAAAAGAAAAAATTGGTGCTATGGTTGTGTCAATTGGTTCTGGACCCCGTATTAGTACAGTAACGGTAATACCGACCAAGTCTGAATCCCTTTTTCTTAAAATGATCTCTGAACGCATAGCTTCGATTATAAACGGAATTTGTATTGTTTCTATTAACACACAAAAAGATCTTGGACTTGAAGATATGAAAATAATTATGAATGAAATAATGGAAATTGTAAAACAATGACAGATCTTAGATCCTACATTAATCAGATAAAAAATCTGAATCAACTTTATGTTATAAAAAAGAAAGTTTCTACAAAATACGAGATTGCAGCCTTGACTGCCCAAGTAGACGGCAAAAATACAATTTTGTTTGAAAACATCAAAGAAAGCAAACTTAGGCTTGTTGCAAATTTAGTAGGCACAAGAGCAAGGTTTGCAAAGGCAGTAAACGCAAAAGAATCTAAAATACACGAAAAAGTGATTTCTGCAATAGAGTGTGCAAAAAAACCAAAGACCGTTTCTGCAGGAAAATTCATGGAAAACACAACTAAAGATCTATCGATTTTGCCAATAGTAACACACTTCAAAAAAGAACCCGGCCCATTCATCACTTCTTCTATAATCTATACCTTGAACCAAGAAAAAAATGCCCAAAACTCATCTTTTCACAGATTAATGCCACTTGATAAAAAGCACTTTTCTGTGCGAATGGTGGAAGGAAGGCACCTGCATCGTTCTTTTATGTATGCCAAGGAACATGGAGAGGACCTAAAGGTGGCAATTACAGTTGGTGTTCACCCAGCTATTTCGATTGCTGGAGCATACCAAGCGGAATGGGGAGAGGATGAACTAGAAATAGCAAACGCAATTTTAGGAAACAAATTGACTTTATCAAAGATGCAATATTCAGGTATGAAAGTACCCACAGATACAGAAATAGTGATGGAGGGAAAGATCCTCAAAGACAAGACACACAAGGAATGGATGGTTGAAATGCTTCGAACCTATGATTTCAAAAGAGAACAACCAGTATTTGAGCTAGAAAATCTCTACTATAGAAATAATGCTATTTTTCATGATATACTCTCAGGTTATTCTGAACATCGTCTATTGATGGGAATGCCAATTGAAGCTAAACTAAATCGTGATGTCAAAAAATCATTTCCTCAAACAAGAAAAGTTGTTATGAGTGATGGGGGTTGCAATTGGCTTCATGCTGTAGTACAGATTACAAAAAAGAGAAGCTTTGATGCAAAGAAAGTGATTGAAAAAACATTTGCTGCACATAGATCTTTGAAAATGGTAACTGTGGTGGATGAGGACATTGATCCTAATAATGCAGTTAGTGTTGAATACGCATTGGCTACCAGGTTTCAAGCTGATAAGGACTTGATCATTATAAAAAAAGTAAGAGGCTCTAGTCTTGATCCGTCAAGCGATCAAAAAACCTTGCTTACTGCAAAGCTTGGTATTGATGCAACTAGACCTTTATCAAAAAGTCCAGAAGGCTTTGAAATCGCTGAAATTCCTAATGAAGATAAATTTTCATTAAAAGATTACCTTTAAACAGCTTCATTATTTCATTGGTCTAAAAAACTGTCTATTTACAGTGCAGAATCAACCATTAACGCAATAAATAATATTGCAAGATATGGACTAGAAAACTTGAACAATATCCACGATGCCTTTTCAGATGGTTTTGTTAAGACCCAAACGCTAAGAGCAAGCATCAATGCACCAGTTGCTATTGCAGTATAAAGATAAACTTCATGCATTATAGGTTGGCCAATATTTGTAGTCAAGAAAAACGGTACAATACTAAACAATACCATCATCGCTGTAGAACCTGCAATCACTCTAGCTGATGTCTTTTCAGATTGGACAGCTGTCAGCATTGGCACATTAACTTTGTTATAATCTTCCTTAAAGTGCAAAGTAAGAGCCCAAATGTGCATTGGGATCCATATAAACACAAGTCCTGCCATAACAAGTCCAAGGTCCCAGAGTCCATGCATGGTGACTGCAACATATCCAATCATTGGTGGAGCTCCGCCACAAAGTCCTCCTAGAATAATATTGAATCTACTACGTCTTTTTAGGGCATAGCTGTACACTAAAACATTATTTGCTAATCCAAATGCCATAAAACCAGTAGCCCAAAGTCCTTGTTCCCAAGTAGTAGTAAATGATATTCCAAATGCGGTACACAAACTTATTGCAGCCAATACCAAACCAAAATCTCTAGCCTTTTCTGCCGGAAAGATTCTCCTGCTAGGAATTGGTCTGTTTTTAGTTCTTTCCATAATTCCATCGATATCTCTGTCATGATAATTAGTTAAGGTATTAGCAGCAGCTGATCCTGCAGCAACACCACCTAACATCAAAGCCCAAGTTATAGGTGAAACTTGAATATTGTAAATATTTGAAGCAGTAACTGTTCCACCAAAAGCAGTAAAAACCAAAAGATACCAAATTTTGGGTTTAGTCAACTCATAATACGTCTTAATTCTCGAACTCGTTTTACTTGTTAACACACTAACTCATCTTTTTTATTTGTTGTTTGATATTTATAGGTTGAAAAATCAAATTACTTCATTGCTTGTACGGCATTGGCTTTGCCGTTTTTTTCATCTCAATAAAACTCTCAGAACGTTGTACTCCTTGAATACGACCCAAGTTTTCTGATATCAACCTGTGCATCTCATCTAGATTTTTTGCATACATTGTAACTAAAATATCAAATCTTCCCGTTACTTCAGAAATCTCTCTCACCTCGGGAATTTTTAATAGTTCTTCGATTACATTATCGCGAAGC
>JBGOUS010000099.1:0-4531 GCA_041477675.1 Nitrosopumilaceae archaeon | reverse complement strand
TCCTTTGCATCTATACGTGTAAAGTTTACCGCGAAATTTTTCTTGAACATATCCTCTACTTCGTTTTCCTCGTTTAATCGTAAAAGGCCATTATCTATAAAGAGGCATTTTAGTCTCTTTCCTATTGCTTTTTGAATTAAAAGCGCAGCTACTGTAGAGTCTATTCCTCCGCTTATGCCACACAAAACATTACCATCAATTTTTGAAATTTCTTTTACTGTGTTTTCTATGAAATTTTCTATAGTCCAATCTTGTTTAGCATGACATATGTTTATCACAAAATTTTTCAAAATCTCGGTGCCTTTTTCTGTATGCACTACTTCTGGATGAAACTGTATGCCATAGATTAATTTCTGCCTATTTGCTATGGCTGCTGCGTAAGAGTTTTCTGTGTGACCTATTATTTCAAAATCCTTTGGAATCTGTTCTGCCGCATCACCATGACTCATCCATGCTCGTATGGATTTTCCCATGCCTGAGAACAAATCAGAATCATTGTCTACAGTAAGTGATGAAGAACCATATTCCTTGTTTGCACGTTTTACTTTTCCACCAAAATTATTTACGATCAATTGATGACCATAACAAATTCCTAAAACAGGTAATCCTAGATCAAAGATGCCATTTTGTGGTTTTGGTGAGTCACTATTGTACACACTAGCAGGGCCGCCAGCAAAGATAACACCTTTAGGATTCATCTTTTTGAGTTCCTCCAGTGATAAGTCAAAGGGTACAAGCTCAGCATATACGGAAAACTCACGAATTCTTCGACAAATTAAGTGGCTATACTGTGAACCAAAATCCAAAACAACTATCTTGTCCATATCTTCACTTTTTTGAATTCTCAATCATGCGGGAAAAAGACCATGCTGCCGTGTTTATTATTTCGTTTACTCTTTCTCTTTCACGATAATTTTTGATCAAAATCTCTCTTATTGTGTTACCATCTTTGTTTATGGTACAATTTATCACTGAATCTTGTTCTATCTTTCCATTCTGAACATCCGCATTATCTTTGCTTTCCATACCTGCAATTATTCTTCCTAAGAAAAATGATTTGAATGGTTGTGTTTCTATATCTAATTCCACGTCATCCGATGGTACGATCATGACTTCCTTTGCAGTAACATGCGCATTTGCAATAACAGTATTGTTTCCAGTCCTTTTAATTGGTATTACTGCACTTTCTCCACCTGCTGTCATAGAATGTGCCTTTTTCTGACTTGCCTTCAAAGAAGATGCCTTACTAAAACTTGATTCTTTTAAGACTGAATCTAAAATTGCAAGGTTGTTTCTCAGTTTTTCAATCTCACTCCTACGTTTTTCAATTTCATCTGTGAGCCACTCTTTTAATTCTAAAATATCGCGAATCTGATCCTCCGAATAATCCATGTATATTTTAACTATACATGGATAATAAATATTAAAACACGATCTAATTTGAGATGATCTTCTCTAGATTGGCAGCACGTATTCTAGTAAATCCTTTTATTGGTTTTGTCGCGTATAACCCAGAATTATCCTTTGAGGCAAACCATTCCAAAAGTTTCTTGCCGCGCCGCAGCTTTCTCAATTTAGTACGCCTATCATAGACTTTGATTTTTGAATATCGTCCTATCCTTGGTCCAAAATCCATTCCAAGCAGAATGATTTTCTTTGCCATAAAATATCTGGCAAGAAACACACATCTGTCTCCATCAGTAAAGCCTCCAAAATTATGAATATTTCCAAACGGTTGTCCTTCTGTAGTCCCTATACAGGATCTAAATTCAGATGCTAGCTGTAATTTTCCTATATTGTCTCCATGTGCGTGTACTACCATTATCGCTCCACCTCTGCTTGCCCTTCTCAGAAATTCTGGCTCACCATCAAGATCAGTAACTACAACATCTGGCATTATTTTATTTTCAATTAATGCCCTAGTTGTACCATCGGCAACAAGTTTTGTTATGTTTTTGTATTTTTTTAATATAGGTATAGAAGAAATGAGAGAAGGACCAGCACCAACAACAAACACTGTTTGATTTCTAATTTTTCCCTCCAATTTTTTTATTGGAAATTTTCTCTTCAAAATAGAACTTAAAACCATGGCCGATTCAATGTCTTTGCATCTACTAAAGTTGAATTCCTTTAAAATCTCAACATATTTTTTTTCCCACCCTTTGATCCTCATGTAAATCTAAATGTAGAGGGGTTAATCATAAACCATGTGAGTAAACTAGGTTCAATTAATGTAGGTAATTCGAATCCTGTGAGAATAATGGGAATACTAAACCTTAGTCCAGAATCATTTTTTAAAAAATCTATAGCAACTGACAAAGAAATGATAAAAAACAAAACAAGAGAAATGGAGGCAGAAGGAGCAGATTTTATAGATGTAGGTGGCATGTCTACAGCACCTTATTTGAAAACAACTGTACCGCAAAAAACAGAATCAGAAAGAGTAACTAGAGCAATCAAAATAATTCAAGGAGTGTCAAATCTTCCAATTTCCGTAGACACATGTAGATCAGAGGTTGCAAAATCCGCTCTTGAACTTGGAGTAGATATAATTAATGACATTTCTGGTTTAAAATATGATAAAGACATGCCTAGGATTGTGGAAAAATATAATCCGTCCCTGATACTTTGTGCATTTAGTAAAAATTTGGTTAGGGGTAATCAAATAATTCAAACTAGGAATCTTTTGCGTAAAAGCATAACAATTGCAAAATCTGCACATGTTTCAGATAATCACATTGTGATTGATCCAGCAATAGGGTTTTTCAGAAAAAAAGGAAATGGCAAGTTTTTTACTAGAATAAACTCTGATTGGATCAAAAGAGATCTCTTAATTCTAAACAATTTACGTTCAATCAAACTAGGATATCCACTACTCATCTCTGTTTCACGCAAGTCATTTATTGGAAATTTATTAAAAATCAAAAGCCCAAATGATAGACTTTATGGTTCACTTGCTGCAGAATCAATAGCTGTTCTTAATGGTGCAGACATTATCCGAACTCATAACGTACAAGAAACAAAAGAAGTAATTACTATAGCACAAAAATTATCTCATCATTTCAGGAAAGGCTTATAACAGATTGTTATTCTAGACTAGAAGGTTTAGTTGGAAATACGGGAAGGACTGACTTTTGACGATGTGCTCCTAGTACCCAGACGCTCCAGTATAGCTACTAGGTCTCAAACCAATCTGCAAACAAAACTATCCCAGAACATCTCACTTAACATTCCTATTATCAGCGCAAATATGGATACAGTTACAGAATCCGCCATGGCAGTTGCAATGGCACGTGAAGGTGGAATAGGAATAATACATCGATTTCTTACAATCTCAGAACAAGTAAACGAAGTACTAAAAGTCAAACGTTCTGGAAGTGTAATAATTGAAAATCCATACTTTATCAAACCGGATCAAACTGTCAGAGAAGCAATCAGTTACATGAAAGAAAAAGAGGTATCTGGCCTTTTGGTTATTGATTCTAATTCTAAACTGGTGGGAATTCTGACAAACCGTGATATTGTGTTTGAATCTGACAACACAAAACTTGTAAAAGACGTTATGACTAGTGATGTAGTGACTGCCAAACCAGGGATTGGTGTGTCAGAAGCAAAAAAAATTCTTCAAGAAAACAGAATAGAAAAACTTCCTCTTGTTGATGAAAAAGGACTTGTAAAAGGTTTGATAACAAGTAAAGATATCATACATACTGATAACTATCCTGCTGCTTCAAAGGACAAAAAAGGAAGGCCACTTGTTGGAGCTGCAGTAGGAGTAAAAGGTGACTTTATGGAACGTTCAGAAGCATTACTTGAAGCTGGTGCTGATGTAATCGTTGTAGATATTGCACATGGTCATAGTGATAATGCAATAAACACAGTGCGATTGATCAAAAAGGCCTTCCCAACTTCTGAACTAATAGCAGGAAATGTGGCAACAGCTCACGGTACGGAAGATTTAATCAAGGCAGGCGTGGATGCAGTTAAAGTTGGTGTAGGTTCAGGGTCAATATGTATAACCAGAGTAATAACAGGATCTGGAGTGCCTCAGCTTACTGCAGTAATTGATTGCGCAAAAATTGGCAAAAAATACAACATTCCTATAATTTCTGATGGTGGCGTACGAACATCTGGTGATGCAACAAAAGCATTAGCAGCCGGAGCATCTACTGTAATGGTAGGAAGTATACTTGGTGGAACTGATGAGAGTCCAGGTTCGCCAGTGATGAAGAATGGAAAAAGATTTAAGATTTACAGAGGAATGGCTTCATTTTATGCATCACTTGGAAGAAAATCCAAAGAAACAGGAACCGTATCAATAAGTGAAGATCTTAATGATTATGTTGCTGAAGGAGTAGAAGCAATGGTTCCATACAAAGGCAGCGTAACAGATATCATAAAGCAACTTACCGGGGGAATAAGATCTGGATTAAGCTATTGTGGTGCAAACACAATTCAACAAATGCAAGAAAATGCTGAATTTATGAAAATGTCACGGGCAGGTTTTGTAGAAAGCCAACCGCATGATGTA
>JBGOUS010000141.1:0-3590 GCA_041477675.1 Nitrosopumilaceae archaeon | reverse complement strand
TCCAGCACACCTCGTTGCAGATCAAGTTGTAAAAAAATTGAAAACAAAAAATTCACAACGAAATTCGATAAAAATTTTCACTTCTGGAAACGCAAAACATTTTCAAAAGATATTATGCCAAATAGGAATCAAAAACACAGTAAAACGGTTATGATTCGATTTTTGATTTTCTAAACCCGTGACTGAATGTCTTGTCGTATAATCTGGAATATTCATAGGATTTTGGATTTACAACATCGCCAATGATTATAATTGCTGTGCGAGTAATTTTCTCATCTCTTACTTTCTTTGCAATATCTTTTAGTGTTCCTGTTATTACTTTTTCATCTTTCCAGCTTGCGCGATATACTGCAGCCACAGGAGTCGATTTTGGATAACCTCCTTCTATGGCTTGTTTTACTATGTCTGAGAGGAGATGTACGCTAAGATAGAATATCATGGTGGCTTTGTGTTTGGCAAGTTCAGAAATTTTCTCGTGTTTTGGAACCTTGGTTCGTGATTCAGCTCTTGTAATGATGATGGTCTGGGTAACCCCTGGTAGAGTAAGTTCAGAACCTAAAGTTGCGGCTGCTGCCAAAAAGGAAGTGATCCCAGGTATGATTTCATATTCTATCCCCACTTTTTGAAGATTATCTGTTTGTTCTCTTATTGCACCATAAATACTTGGATCCCCGTCATGTAATCGAATTACCAATTTTCCTTTCTTTGCGTTGGTTTTCAAAATGTCAAAGATCTCTTCTCTAACTAGCTTTGCCGCATCATGTAGTTTTGCTTTTTTACATAATTTTATGATCTCTGGCGGTATTAGAGATCCTGAAAAGACTACTACATCTGCATTCCGCATCAGTTTTTTTGCTTTTATGGTAAGCAGCTCAGGATCACCTGGACCGCAACCAACAAAGTAGACCTTAGACACGCTTTACCACCATTATTGAAAAATATTTGTTGGTGAAAGTATCCTTGGTAACTTCGCCAAGAGTTAATTTTTTGACAATTTCCTCATCGGTGCCAATGTCTTGTGCTATTGCAAAAATTGAGTTGTCAGAAAATCCCGCTTCTTTTAATAGCGTAATGACTTGATCAAAATATCGTCCATCTTTTAAAAATACCATGGTATCACAGTTTTTCGCTGTTTCTTTTACTCTAGAAAGATCGTAACAGGCGGGGATTACTGCCACAGTTTCATCTCCTTCTGCAATGCTTATGCCAACTTTGGATGCAAAAGCAAACATTGACACTATTCCAGGGATTATCGTGATCTTAACTTCAGGATATTTTGATTTTAGTTCACGCTGGATATAGATCCAAGTGCTGTAAAGTGATGGATCGCCAACAGTAAGATAAACTACGTTTTTGCCAGATTTTATTACGTTTGCTATTGCCTGAGAATTTTTTTCCCAAGTATTTTCAAGCGTTTCTTTGTCTTTGACCATTGGGAAAACCAAGTTTATGATTTCTGGTTTTTTGGAATTATCAATTACTGAAGTTATGATAGAATATGCAATGCTTGTTTTTCCTTCTTTAGATGTTGGACATATTATCACATCTGCATTGCGGATAGCTTTTACAGCTTTTACAGTTAAGAGATCAGGATCTCCGGGACCGCAACCAACACAAACGAGTTCTGCCATTAGAGGCGGTTCAAGTCGTGCCTAATTAAAAGCTAGATTTTTGTTGCAGATATTACGGTAACAGGATTTCTTGCAAGCATCATTGTTCCAGTAGAGGTCTTTCTACTCTTTGAAACAGTTATTTGTGTAACGTCTATTGATGAAAATTTCAGTTTTTCTATTGTGTCCAAAACTGCAACTAGTGTTTCAAGCAGGATTGTACCAATCACTATTCTACCACCAGATTTTAGCTTTCCCTCACATAGTTTTAGTATATCCTTTGTGTCTCCTCCGGTTCCTCCTATGAAGATTGCATCGGCTGTCGGTAATTCGGAAATTTTGTCTGTCGCATTTCCAGATATTACTGTAATATTTGAAACATGGAACTTTTCCATGTTTTTCTTGGTTAGTTCAATAGCTTTTGGATCAAAATCAATCGAGAATACTTTACCGGTAGGTTTGACTTGTAGTGCAGACTCTATGGATACAGAACCGCTTCCACATCCGATATCATATACTATTTGACCTGGGGACAGTCTTGCTTTGCTTATCTGTATGGCTCGTACTTCTTCCTTTGTTATAGGAACTTCCTCTACTCTTTCAAATAATTCATCTGGAATACCAGGCGTGCTGTGTTTCCACATCTAGCACAATGGCATACTCTAGATATTTTAGTGCTACTTGATAGGAATCCCTGTTATTGCAGGATGTATTAGAGTATTAACAAGGATCCAGGTAAATATGAAGATGAAAAAGTAGCTTCCTATTCCGGTCATGATTAATTTTTTCTTGTCTGATGGCGGAAGTGGTATGTGCATTGCTTTTGCTATTCCATAAGATATGATAAACAGAATAATCATGATCCCAAATCCTACATATGCCTTAGAGTCTGCACCGATAGCGTTTCCTGCAAAGGCAGAGATTATTCCCGCAAGAACACCAAGACCAATCCTGATCCAAAAGAGAGTACCAATCGGATTTTTTGTCAACCCACTGGTTTGTGTCATGGTTGGTTCGCTTGGAGGCAAGTCCTTTACGTTAGGATCATCGGGGGCAGATTTTTCTTCTTCTTTTTTCTTTGGATGTCTGGTCAATTAAATTTACAAAGTGACTCACAGGAAACCATGCTTAAAATCTTTGGTTCGGCTCTTAATAGCAACAGTATAATTTTGGAGCGATAAAATGCGCTAACATGACACTTGCCGGCATAGAATTACGTTATCTAGTAAACGAGATCATTGAGAAAATTGACGGATATTATGTAAGTAACATTTACGGAATTAGTCGTGACAGTCTACTTTTCAAATTACATCATCCAGAAAAGCCAGACATTTTACTAATGTTTTCTACACTGGGATTATGGATCACTACAATCAAGATAGAACAGATTGAAGAAAACAGGTTGGTAAAGAGATTAAGAAATGATCTGCTCAGATCAAAAATTTCTTCAATAAAACAGATTGGTGCAGAAAGAATTGTTTATGTCACATTTAACACCTCAGAACAAGAATTTGTCCTAATTGGAGAGTTTTTTGGCGATGGCAACATAATTTTATGTGATAAAAACATGAAGATACTTGCCCTCTTACATTCTATTGATGTACGACACAGAAGATTAAATGTTGGATTCAACTATGAACCCCCACCACAAAGCGGATCAGACATTTTTAATATTACACCAAAAGATCTTGCGGTAATACTATCCGTTTCAACACCTGCAGTAAGATGGATAGGTAGAACCCTAGGCATTCCTGCAAAATATGCCGAAGAGATAGTCCGTCTTGCAGAAATAGATCCATTAAAACCTGGAAATAGCCTTTCTGAAAAAGATGCGGAAAAAATTTTTGTTGTGACTAAAAATCTGGTGGAAAAAGTTGTAAACGGGGTACATGATCCAATATTACTAAAAACTGAAAACGGTGCCGATGTCTTTCCTGTAAAACTTGGCAATATAGAAAATGCAAACCATACTAAGATTGC
>JBGOUS010000091.1:0-4758 GCA_041477675.1 Nitrosopumilaceae archaeon | reverse complement strand
TGGCTTTACACAAAAATGAAAATTTCTTCGTTAGAGTTAAATAGACTAGTCCGACAAATTTGTCTGTTTTGGCAAAGCAAGCTGCAATCATAAAAGGGGATGGCACTGGTCCTGAGCTTGTTGATTCCATGATGCATGTCTTGAAATCTTGCAACAGTCAAACTGAGTTGATTTTGTGCGAAGCTGGTTCAGAACAATGGGAAAAACATGGTGGTGCAACCTACATACCAGACTCTACAATGAAATTGCTTGAGGAAAGTGATTCTTGTTACAAAGGACCGACTACTACCATTCCTAGACCAAATGCACCTAGAAGTGTTGCTGTTACCATTCGCCAGAAGTTTGAACTTTACAGTAACATAAGACCGATCAAAACGTATGACAGATTGTCACCAAACAAAAGACTCAATTTTGTTTGTTTTAGGGAGGCAACCGAAGGACTCTATGCAGGAATTGAGTTTAAGATATCAGATGATGCAGCTATTGCAATAAGAAAGACCACACGTAAAGGATGCCAAAGAATAGTAAATGCAGCCTTTTCATGGGCAAAACAATACAACCTAAAAAAGATTTTTGCCATAACAAAACGAAACATACTCAAGGAAACTGATGGGATATTCTGGGGCGAAGTTGAAAAGGCAATCAGAGATAATCCGGGAATTGATGTTGAAGAATATTACATAGACAATATGACCCAGCAACTAGTCAAAAATCCAGAGAGATTCAATGATTCTATTTTGTTAAGCACAAATCTGTTCATGGATATTATATCAGAATGCGCTTCTGGAAACATCGGCTCTATAGGAAATGTTTACTCTGCAAACATAGGAGATTCATATGCAATGTTTGAACCTGCACATGGAAGCGCACCAAAATACAAAGGAATGGACAAGGTAAATCCAACCGCAGCTATCTTATCGGGAGCTTGGATGGTCGAATACCTTGGAGAACCTCAAATAAAAAATGTAATCTTTGATTCTACAGAACAGGTAATTAACGAAGGAAAAAATGTCACCTATGACATCGGCGGTAATGCCTCTACATCAAAAATGGCTGATACCATTGCAGAAATTGCAAAACAAAAACTCAGAAAATAGTTATTTTATTGCCTCAACAAGAATTAATTCTTCAAAGAACATTTTCTTTGTTACAATTATTTTTACTTGAAAGCCTAACGAACTTGTCAGCTTTAGTAATTTTTCATAGTTTGCAAGTGAAGACGTTAAGAAAATCATTTTGCCGTTTTTTTTTAAAACATTTTTAGCTGATTTTATTATTTGGAGTGGAACTTCTAATCCTTCATGTAAACCATCTACTGTTCCATCTACAATTTCATCAGACGGCAGATATGGCATGTTACAAATAACTAGGTCAAACTCAATGCCTAGTGCGTCTGCTGCATTACAACAAACACAATTATCGATAATTATGTGTGCTTTCCTTATTGAATCATAGTTTATGTCTGTGGCCACTACAAGATTGAAGTTTGGCAGGAGAACTTTTGCAAGATAGCCAGAACCAGTTCCAATGTCAAGAGCAGTATTTCCTTTTTCATGCGCAATGTAATTTGCAAAAAAGATAGTGTCTTCTGCAGGAGAATACTGTTCAGTTTTTGTTAAGTTGTTTTGCAAGTTTTACTATCTCACCATTTGTCAGGTCTTCTAGTCTTTTGTTTGAGTCTATCAATATTCCAAATTGTTTTCCGATATTATGAATTGTTTTTCTTCTATATGAAAATAGTCTGTTTATTGTATTTATGATGTCCTTTGGTATTTGATGTGTTTTTGTCAATCTTAGAACAACAGAGTCGACTTTTGGAGGAGGAGAAAAGTTAGATTTTTTTACATCCATGAGTGACTCTATTTTCGCACCGTAATTTGCAAGCACTGTTATCGCCTTTCGATTTTTGCCACCGGTTGCCATTAGTTTTTCAGCAAATTCCTTTTGCACCATTATAACAGCATGTGAATATTTCTTCTGGATTAGCCATTCTATTGCCCTACGGCTTTCCGAATATGGAAGATTTGATACAAGAATTGTAAATTCTAGATCTAGCTTAAATCCATCACCCTGAATTAACTCTAGATTTGAAAAACTAGAGAATTTGTTTAATGCTGCAACATAAAGTTCCATGTCTGTTTCTACAGATATCACTTTTTTTGTAGCATGACAAAGAAAAGGCAAGAGTATTCCTTTTCCTGTACCAATCTCAAGAACTGTGTCCTTTTTTGTGATGTTAGCATAATCAACAATTGATTTTGCTATTGATTCTGAGATTAGAAAGTGCTGTCCAAGTGAATGACGTCTATTCATCGTCTGACAAAGAGGTTCATTCTTGATTCTCCAGTTATTTCCTCAAGTATCCTCTTTGCAATTTGTTTTACAGGTTCTTTTAGTCCAACTCTATCTTGCAAGTCCTTAAAGTCGGTGAATTTTTTCTTTTCTCGTTCTTCAAGCATAGTTTTCATGTACGTCTTGCCAACACCTGGAATTAATTCTAGTGCATGAATTCTTGGAGTAAGAGGTTGTGCATTGCTTAGATAGTCTATGAATCTTTGTTCGTTTTGTATGACTATTTTTTCTACTACTCCAGCAAGTTCACTTTGTGCAGCTGCTGAAATTTGATTATGTTCTAATCTTCCTAATACAGAAAGCACTTTGGTTCTTCCTTCTTTTCCAATGTATACTCTTTCTCCAATTTCAAACGTAGAGTTTGGAACGCCAAGAAGTTCTAGAATAGTTAATCTGTCTTCACCTAATGCAGTTATTATAATTCCATCGCGTCCTCTAACTGTTCTAGATTTTCCACGTGATACAAAGTCTAAGACGTATGCGTACTCTTCATACTTTCTAGGTTGAGTTCTTTCCAAGAACAATCACTCGTGATTATACGTTCTCCTTGATAATTTTCAGCATTTTTTCTAGCGTCTCAGCTAGAATCAGCTTTTTCCAACCAAAAGTAAAAGCTCGTAGTTCTGCTTCAGTTGTTGGAAGGTTATTTACTATTTCTACTGCTTCCTCTTCTGTAATGCCGCAATCTTTGACAAGTTGTTGTTTTAGTTTCTTTGCAGTCTTTCCATCCAGTTTGGCAAATTTCAAAACATAGTCATATGTCCAGCGTTGTATCTGATCCAATGATTCTGGGTCAGATTTTTCCATAAGCTCTTTAACTTCAGAAATAGAAATGGATTGTTTTTTTCTTACCTCTTCCACATTTATACACCAAATGGTTTGATATGATCTAATCTTGTGATTAGAGTTTTTGTCTTATTACCAAGTTTAACGTCAAGTGTTACAGTTCTTCGTCCTACATCTGTTACAGTCCCTACCTTACCATGATACCTTCTGTGCGGTAGCGCTTTGTGTTGAGATGGATCTATGATCACTAGTGCTCTATCCCCCTCCTTGAATTCTCGCAATAGAAAAGAGACTCCTCTAACACGATCCTTTGTCATTACGGATCTTGATTTATGCATAAAGCCATGTGAATGACCATGGGGCTTTTTAGTAGTCATATTCGAATAGAGTTGAGTTGTCCTTAATTTAACATTTGCTACAAATTTTCCAGAGGAAGTTATCCTACAGAATCAAATTTACGAATCTATTCCTCAGCTTCGTCTTTCTTTTTCTTCTTTGATTCTTCTTCTGGATCTGCAACTCCCGCTTCTGTCAGAGCAAATATTACTTCTTGCTCTGGATGATGCGGACTATCAACCATTCTTGCAATTCTCTTCTTCCCAGATTTCTTAAAGTACACACGATATGTACTTGTATGTGCAACAACATTTCCTCCTATTGGCCTAGTTGGATCTCCAAAGAACGTATCAGGAGATGCCATCACTTGGTTTGTCGCAATGGCTGCGATGTTGTATGTTTCAGCAGTTCTTACAAGAAGATGCATGAACTTGTTTAGTCTTTGTTGTCTGTTAGAAAGTGTTCCTCTACCAAGAAATTCTGCCCTGAATAATCCTACAGCGGAATCTACTACAATTAGTTTTATTTTACTCTCTTCTATTACAGGACCAGCTTCTTGCATGATTAATTCCTGATGTGCACTGTTGTATGCCCTAGCTACAATAATTCTATCAAGAGCCTTTTCAGGATCAAGTCCTTTTGCTTTGGCTATCGAAACAATTCTTTCGGGTCGAAATGTGTTTTCTGTATCAATATACAAAACACCGCCATCTAACCCACCCTCTTCTTTTGGTTTTTGTACATTTACACACATGGTATGACAAAACTGTGTCTTGCCAGAACCAAATTCACCATAAACTTCGGTAATAGCTTGAGTTTCAATTCCGCCATCAAATAGCATATCTAGTGCACTTGTGCCTGTAGAAATCTTGCCAATGTCCAGTCTTCTTTTGTAAATTTCAGTGGCAGTAACAAAATCCTTGTCTATTCTACCATCTTCAACTAGCTGTTGGCGTGCTTTGGTCACCAATTTTACTGCAGTCTCTAAATCCATTCCAGTGATTTCAGAGATATCAACTGGACCTCTTACAAGAAGATCCATTATGTTATGAACTCCTGCATCATTTAATTTTCTCGTAGTTACGGGCCCGACCCCATCAAGACTATCTAATCTTAAATCTTCCAACTTACCGTAGGGTACGGTACGAGTACCTAATAAAGATATTGTTTTGAGGCTCTGTCAAGTCTATGTCGGAATTTCTCTCTGTCAAAAAACGTCGGGTGTTCTAATTTCATAGAAACTATTGATGTTCAACTATTTGTCCTTGCTTCTGGTGTATTTAC
>JBGOUS010000159.1:0-3324 GCA_041477675.1 Nitrosopumilaceae archaeon | reverse complement strand
TTGAAGACTTTCCAAAACTAGATGATGTTTTAAGAGAGTTTTTTGGAGAAGGCGCAGTAGGCGTGGAAAGAAAGATCTTTGAAAGTATTTGCACGGTATCAAAAGCAAAGAATACTGATGAAGAATGGATGACTATACGTGATTCAAACATTGCAAAGACTGTTCTTGAAGCATTTGGGGACGAAGACAAAAAGAAAATATTAAACGTGCTCAATGAACCGCACATAGTATCTGAAGTTTTAGAGATGTGCAATTTACCTCAAACTTCTGGGTATAGGAAGATAAACAACATGATAGCTGATGGGTTATTGACAGTAGAAGGGCATAGCCTCACAGTGGATGGCAAGCAAATAAACAAATACGTTTCAATATTTGAAAATATAAAAATCGATATTGAGAAGAATGTTGTTACCGTCAGAGTCAAGCTGAAAACTAACTCTATAAAAAACAGCTTGATGATTCCATTGATAAGAA
Source organism: Nitrosopumilaceae archaeon (assembly GCA_041477675.1). Taxonomy (GTDB): domain Archaea; phylum Thermoproteota; class Nitrososphaeria; order Nitrososphaerales; family Nitrosopumilaceae; genus UBA8516. The sequence continues at coordinate 2,850 of JBGOUS010000159.1, read as the reverse complement.
ACTAAATCTTTCCGTGAGAACTACAGATTTAGAAATTACTGAAATAATGTTGATGTAGATTCTGTATGAATATACCACATCATGGAACTATTTTGGACCCACATTGTGCTTAGATTAGCAGCAAACAAGTTTACTTAAATCCAGAGGCGTTTTTCATAAACAAAGAAGATCTTGTCTGTGCCCTTGGACCAATCTCGCGCAGAATTTCTATTGTAGTCGAGCTTCTCGTAAAGACGATGAGCTTCTTTCATCGTTTGTTGAGTTGAAAGAACAATTTTGGAATATCCAAATGAGACAGCCCGTTGCTCACAGGCCTTGATGAGTTGTGATGCAATACCCTGGCCACGTGCCTCTTGATAGACCGCTAGTAAATGAATTTCAGCTTCATCGCCTTCTGCCACTTGACGAGCCGGACTAGAAGAACGAACAAAGATAATCATGCCTAGAAGTTTTCCTACTGGCGATTTAGCAAGTATTATTTCACCGCGTTTTCGCAATTCAACAGGTACAAATTTTCCTTCGGCGTCTGATTTATCCGTGTACCCCTCTCCGACATAAACGCGAATCAATAATGATGTAATTTCACTATCTTCTTCGATTGTTCCCTTGTAATTTACGATTTGAAAATTCACGATGTAATCGTTATTTTTCCATTATATTTAAAAAAGAATAGTGCAAAATCTTATTCTTAAATTGCAGAAGAGAAAAAAATAGAATGTTTTTATTTTGTGCGTATAACCACAATTATGGATAGGCCAAGTAAAGTTATTGTCCTTGGGCTAGTTGTTGCACTGATAATCATTTCTGCATCTTTTGCAGTATACGCAGCCTCTAATTTGAAATCACAGCCATCTGACTCGGCTAAAGATCTTATCATAAACGATAAAAATGATGGCAAAAATAATTCCATTCAAGTTTTTGATGCCCCACAAATTAGAGTGGATATCCTCATATCTTCAAAACGTAATGACGGGACAGCAATAGAGAATGAAAAATACGACGAAATAAGGACCGAGCTGGCAACTCGTTTTGGTGGGGTTACGTTATTACCACATTTTAATGGCACGTCAATTCGTAACGAGACGAGATACGACGGTGTGAATAATTCAGGTTTTTATGTAGTTGTACCAAACACCAAAGAAAATTTGGATTGGTTTGGCAATTACAAACAAACGTTGAAAGACAGACTACAACAAGATAGAATCTTTATGACTGTTTCTCCTACGATGATTATCCCCTGAGTATTACCTTTGTTGAATGGCAATTTTGGTTGACAGAAGGGTTTCTACCAATCTGAAAATATGGGAAAAAGAATTTGCGTTACCCCGGGTATCTATTGTTAAAATTTTTAAAATTACCACGGGAATAATCGTCTTTTTGATTCTATATCGGTCACACTAATTGCTTTTGTGGGACATGTCTGTGCAGCATCAAGGATTCTCTGAGCTGAAGCGCCTGCAGAGTTTATTACAGAAGATTTTGGATTTGTCCTTGCATTCTTGTCAACATAAAAAACATTTGGTGCTATAGTTTCACAACTGCAACACGCTATGCAAAGGCTCTTGTCTACATCTGCAGTTACCTTTTGCTCTTTTTCTACCTCAGGTTCTTCTATTTTCTCAACTCTGACTGTTTCTGCCCTGCTTTTTTCATAGTTTTCCCAAAATTCTTTTTCATAATATCTCCAAAAGTCTTGATAGGCCGATTCTGCGTATCTGGTGTATTTACCCCAGTCTTGTTCTGGCGGTTTGTCAGTTGGTTTTGCCCCCCACCAAGGATTCTTTGAATTAAAAGTATGCTCGTTATCTGAATTTTTTTGACGATATCTTCTGGCAGAGTCATGTGCAGAACTGATCGTCCTCTTGTATTCTGTTCTAAGAAACTGGTACGCTTCAGTTATCATCTTAAATTTTTTCCCGTCCTTTTCTGACGTGTTTTTGTCAGGATGTAGTTGTAGTGCAAGGGATCGGTATGCTGATTTTACTTCTTTAAAGGAGGTGTCATTTTTTAGACCAAGAATCTGATAGCACTGGAAACTATTCACTGATTATTAAAGGCAGAACTGTTTTAAAAAGATTGTAAGGAAAACTTCACGGATAATCTATGTTATTTCTGGTTATTGATTCATTTGATCTTTTATTTTAAACAATGAAAAGAATTTCATAAAAAAAACTGACCAACTCCAGGCATAAAATTCGCCTGGGTTTGGTTGGGGTCTGGCTTGAACGGTCACACTTGGGACCACTCGATCATGGAGAGGATTTCTTGTGAATCCTCGTTGGTCTTTTTCACTTCTTCAGTGTCTTTACTTGGTTGGTTGAGGTTTTTTGAACTCACTTGTTTTTGTTTTTTTGTGCTAAAGGCATCATAGAAGTCTTTAAAAGAGTTTTTGAAGTCATTGTTGTTTTTGTTTGTTGCTGTATGGTTTTTTATTTCAATTCACCTCTTAAAAATTGAAAGCATATTTTTGTATATTAAATTTGAGAGACAGTAAACTAAGTGAGATCAAAACAATCTTTCTTGTTATGATGTGATCAGTTATAGTATTGTACTAGAAATGATATATGCGATAGACCCTATTGCATGCCATGTTACAAGTTACTGCAAAAAATCAAACAGGTTTCTCTTATGAAAGATCAAAAATAGATGAAGGAGTAGAGTTTATTGGATTAATCAACAGACAAGGCAAGATGGAATGCACTCTACTTGAAAATGAGATCAATATGACAAGGGACAAGAGAGACATGTTTTTGATGGCCTTTAGGCTGCAAAGCTCAATGCAGAGCGATTTTGATGAAGAGTTTGGACCTGTTAATTACACCGTAACTGTGAGGGAAAATTCAAAATTGG
>JBGOUS010000025.1:0-8744 GCA_041477675.1 Nitrosopumilaceae archaeon | reverse complement strand
GTTATAACTGGAATCTTCCAAAGGTAAATGAGAAATCCTAAATTAATCTACAAAATTTTGTGTTCAACGACTTATTCAGGAGTATAGTTTTTTGTCTTAGAAACAAGCGCGCTTGCCTGTGCATGAGCTTTCTGTAATACTTGTTTCTTTGATTCATCTGTAAGGTATCCTGCCTCTACCGCAAGATATCTTGCTCCTTGGGCCGCTTTTGCAAGTAATAAAATAACATTTTCTTTTGTAATATATCCAATCTCTAAGGAAAGAGCCAATGCTTCTTGATATGCTTGAGCAAATGCACTACGATACTTTTCTACATCTATAATCATATCTTCCTTGATGTATATGGAGCCTTCAGCTACTGCAGAATCTAAAGAGATTCCTGCCTCAACTGGTTTGACATCTAGTTTACTCAATAAAGTAGCAAGCTTTGCAGAAATGACATCTCCTTTTTTAGCTGCCGTGGAATCTTTTGTGATCCAAACTGTTCCTTGATCAATCCTTGTTGCAACTCCTGCTTCTTTAAAGTCAGTAAGAATTGGGCCTGGTGTTATGCCAGTGTTACCTGCCTTAATGATAACTTCTTTACTGGCTATGTCGCCACCACGAGCAGCCATCATTATCTTATTTTTTCCAAGTAGTATGTTTAGCTTGAAAGGACTCATGTTTGTAAACATCAAGACACACTGTCCTACTAGCTTGTCCGCTAACTTTTCTATTGCTGGTATTTTTACTCCTGCAAGAGCCTTTTGAGCAACTTTGTCTTTTATGCTAATAATCTCAACTTCTCCTTTGAATTTTTTTCTCAGAGGCAATAACTGAGAAGACCTAACTTTTTCCATTCTAACAAGCGCAATAACGTTATACTTTTTGGGAATCTCCTGAAGCTGTTGATACAGCTGAGCTTTCTTTTGTGGATATTTTGTTCTATTTTGGTGCATTTTACTTCTTTTCCGCTTGTGGGGGTTTTACAATCTTTCCCATTGTTGTTTTAATCATAATTTTTTTAATGTTCTTGTCTCCACTTGGCAGTTTTTTTTCTACCATGTTTATCACTGCATTAGCATTTGCTGCTAAATCATCATCACTCATAGATTCATCACCAATCTTGCAAGCAAGGGAAAGAGAGTTTCTTAGTCTTACTCGTATAGAAGATCGAAATCTTTCTAAAATAGAATCAATTGGTGCATTAAAAGGAACAGGGGTTGGCATTTTACCTCTTGGGCCCATAAATTGACCTAGAGTTTTACCGACTGTGGCCATAAGTTGAGTATCTGATAAGAAAAAGTCATAACCATTGATTAGCTTACGTGACGCACGTTTGTTTGCACCCACCTGATTTATCTCAGCTCCGTCTACTACTCTGTCTGCATTTGCACTCTTTGCTTTCAAACCAAGATCTCCAGAGGCAACTACACATACCGATGCTGGTTGACTAAGCTTCTTTGGAAGCTGGACAGTTTCGTTTATAGCAAAACCCTTTTTGACATCTATATCTCTGAAAACCATAATCAATTCTACCGATTGCTTGAACTTGCGTTCTTTCTGGCCTGTTTTGGCCTCTTTAACCATCTGTACGATCTGAGTTTCGTTAATCATTACGCACACTTTTCTGAATTGCCTATTTAAAATCGTTTACAGGTCAAAACCACAAAAATCAGGGCATTGTCTAAAATTTTCATATTATCGAGTTTATCTTGTAAGAACAAAATTTTCTGAAGGAGAAACTTACATTTATTAAATCGTAAAAAAGCTAATTCGCAAAGCCTTGCACAAATTTGATGAACTTGATATGAAAATCCTAACTGAACTGACAAAGGATGGTAATGTCTCAGTTCCTAATCTCTCAAAAAAACTTGGAATTAATACCTCTGTTCTGTATAGCCGAATAAAAAGGCTAATCAAAAAGAAACTTATTAAAAAATTTACTATTCTGGTAGATGAATCACTAATAGGTATAGGTGTAAGAGCAACAATGGGAATAAACCGTGATCCCAAACAAAAAGATCAAATCTACAAAGCACTCTTGAAAACCCAAGAAGTATCGATGATATCTGAAGTAACAGGCAGATTTGATATCATAATTACAGTGCGTGCAAAAAACTTGGAAGAATTACACACTGTAGCAATAGAAAAGATAGGAAGAATTGAAGGAATTCAAAACACAGAAACTTTTGTAGAATTACAACGAACTGATAAGGACCAAGTTTACATTACTTGAGCCTAAAATTTACTTGAATCTGTCGTCCCACTTACCTGCATTAATCTCAGCGGTAACCTCTTTTGGATTCTTACCGTCTATCTTGACTCCAAGTGGCAAGCAAGTCCCAACAATTTCTTTTGCGGCTGCTTTGATATCCTGAGCATACGATGAATCAATTTTTAATTTTGCAACCTTAACTATGGAATCCATGTTGATAGTGCCAACCCATGTAGCACCTGATGTTCCAGAGCCTTTTTGTAATCCAGCTTCTTTTAAAATAAGAGCTGCGGCAGATGGAATGCCGACCTCTACAGTCCACTGTTTTGTCCCTTTGTCAACTGAAACTGTGACAGGAACCTTCATTCCCTCAAAGTCTTTTGTCTTATCATTTATTGCAGTTACAATTTGTAAAATATTAACTCCCAGTGGACCAAGTGATGGACCTAGTGGTGGTCCTGCAGTTGCTTGTCCTCCAGTTACGAGTGCAGTAACAGTTTGAATATCAGCCATGAATTTTCTTTCCTTTGAACTGTAAATTTAATCCTTGCTACGTTGAAAGCTTTAGATAATTTGCATCAACAGTTACTGGTAACTGATATGGAGCATCAAGTAAAATCACGGTTGCTTCTTCTTTATCGTGGTCAACTCTAGTGATAGTTGCTTTCATTCCTTTAAATGGTCCGCCTATTATTTCGACAATTTTATCAACTGCGAGTTCTAATACGGTTGATTTCTTAATCAAATATCCTTCTATATCTTTAAACTCTAATTCGCCCCTTAACTGACCACGTATGTGTCTAATTCCTTGCATTGCATCAAAAGCTGCGTTTGCATCTATTGCTTCAACTACAACATATCCCTTAAGATTTTCTAATAATAAAACCGATTGGATGTTGAGTTTTTTTAGTTTGATTCTATTTTCTAATAACCCCATCACTACTTTTTCCTGTCCGCCTGTAGTCCTGACAGCAAAGAAATGGGATTTCTCTTGACTCAATGTCATCTATATCCCATAAGTAATTACCGAAAACACAAACTGAATTATAAATCCAATTGTTCCGATTGCAGCAATTCCAAGAAGGACCAACCTAAGGTGTTGTGTATAATCATCCTTATCTGATTTATGGGCAAGCTTCACAGTATTTGCCATATCCTTTAACATCTGTCTTGGATTGACCATTGGAGGAAATTAATAAAGTGCACTTATATCTCTTATCACATGCAGTTGCTTGTTGCGTACAAATCAGATCCTGCAGGCTACAACATGGCCAATTTTATTTCTCAAAACATGGTGCAAGAAGGAGAAATATATTGTGGGAAAAATTTTGACCTTGTTATAATTTCAACACCATCTATCTCGGCAGATTGGCTAGAGACAAAATACGATTATGATGGTTTTGTATTTTTATCAAAACACGCTGCTGAAACAGGCATGCTTGCACTTACCTGTCATAGTACGGGTAATTTTTCAGAGGCACATTTTGGTGGGTTCGAAAGACAAGTTGCAATACCTCATCCTCATCTACAAAAATCATATTTACAATCTTTATGGAAAAAAAGGAACGATTTTCCCGAGTTTGAAATCACTCTAGAATCTACACATCATGGTCCTACTGCACTCGATAAACCTGTTTTGTTTATCGAAGTGGGGACAACAGAAAAAGAATGGAACGATAAAGAATTATGTAAAAATGTCGCTAAGATTGTAGTTGATGTAATGTTACATGTCGAAAAAAAACACGATGTTGCAATCTGCTTTGGCAGCACTCATTATCCTAAAAAGTTCACAAAGATCTTATTAGAAGGTGAATACGCTCTAGGAACTATTATGCCAAAACATGCCTTGGGATTTTTAGATCAAAATCTCTTCTCTCACATTTTAAAACGGAATAACGAAGCTAAATTTGCACTTTTGGATTGGAGTGGTCTAGGAAAATATAAACAGACAATAATAGACTTTGTGGAAACAACAGATCTGGAAGTGATAAAAATTTGAAACTTGAAGATAAGGTTTACAAAAAACTCCTTGAAGTTCCAAAAGGAAAAGTGACTACATATGGAGATCTTGCAAAAGCAATAGGTCTTAAAAATGGGCAACGAGTAATTGGTAGAATTATGAACAAAAATCCCTATCCTGTTATAATCCCATGTCATAGAGTCATAAAATCAGACGGTAAGATAGGTGGATATGCGTGGGGTGAAAAAGTAAAATCTAAGATGTTATCAAATGAAGGGATAAAAATCAAAAAAGGAAAAATCTTAGAAGCGGAAAAAACTATCTACAAATTCTAGCTATGTTTTTTTGTAATTTCTGCTATTAAACTTCTTAAATGAGCTAGATTCCTAACTTGGTTTCCACCCACTTGCTTATACAAATTCCAATAGTCTTTGTTTGTAATTTCTTTTCTAGATTTTGAAACTTTAATCTGATGTCTCATGGCACGTATCTTTTTTACATATACTTCCTTTTTGCCTACTCTAGCTCCCTTCCTACCTTTCTTTGACCCTTGTTTTGTTCCACGCCTGCGTCTCTGATGTTTTTTAAAGTGTGCTCTTCCACGAGAAGTTCCTTTTATTGATTTTATTTCAATTATCTTTGCAGTAACTAAACTTCGAATGTTATCTCTTGTAATGGCATCTGCAACATCATCAAGATGATCCGAGTCAAATCTTACCCTATTCGCACCAACGCCCAAAATTCTCGAGACTAGTTGTCTCTTTGTCTTAAGATTTACTACCACTTGTTGACACCCGTGCGTTAAACATCTTGAAGTTTTTCTCTTTAGCTTTAGCTATAATTACAAGTCTTTTCTTTTTTCCCACACCGTGACCAAATCTTACCCCATCTGTTTTTGGATTTAGTTTTTCCAAGTCCCTTACATTATAAACTAAATTATCCGTATATCCAGATGGATGTAATCCTCGTGCAATTTTTGGCCCACCAAACCCTGCTCTGACAAGTTTTGGCCAACCTTTTTTCTGCTTGCGCTGATGATTATCAATACCTTTAGGTTTTCTCCAAGTTTCTGCAAGTCTATCATATCTCCAACTCTCTTGTCTGATAAAATCTGGTCTGCGATCTGATACTTTTTTTCGCAATTCCAATAGTTCTTTATTGATCGGCATGTAGAAGGTTCTGTTCGAATTTTAAAATAAATACGTTTCTGGGGATAAAAATCGATGATTTCTAGTACAGTAAGAGATAATAAGGAAATGGGAGGCGGTGTTTTATCTCATGATTGAGGACTTGAAATCAACAATCACACGTAAATTTATCTCTCAACTAGAAGAGATGGGAATTAGGACAGATAACATACACCGAAACTTATCCGTCGAAAATATGATAGATTTGGCAGTCCGGAAAAATGAAGGGATTCTCACTTCTGCAGGCGCCCTCTCTGTTAAAACCGGAAAATACACAGGTAGATCGCCAGATGACCGTTATATCGTAGATGATAATGAAACTCGTACCAAAGTGGATTGGGGAAAAGTCAATCATCCGTTTCCTGAAGAAAAGTTTGGTAGACTATTTGAAAAAATGAGAAAACATCTAGAAAAAAAAGAGATATTTGTTTTTGATGGATTTATCGGGGCAGATCCTAACAACAGACTACCAATACGCATCATAAATGATCACGTCTGGCAAAATCTCTTTACAAGACAGATGTTCATACGACCATCAGCTGCGGAACTAGAATCTCACAAACCAGAATTCACTTTAATAGCAATAAACGACTTTAAATCAATTCCAGAAGTTGATGGGACACGCTCTGATGCATTTATTCTGATAAACTTTTCAAGAAAACTCGTATTGATTGGTGCTTCTTGTTATGCTGGAGAAATAAAAAAGGCAATGTTTTCTGTAATGAATTACATACTTCCCGATAGAGGAGTGTTTCCAATGCACTGTTCTGCTAACATTGGAAGAAATAGTGATACTGCCTTATTTTTTGGCCTCTCAGGTACTGGTAAAACTACTCTCTCAGCAGATTCAAATAGAATGCTAATAGGAGATGATGAACATGGTTGGTCTGACAAAGGCGTGTTTAATTTTGAAGGTGGATGTTATGCTAAATGCATAAACCTCAATAGAGATGCAGAGCCACAAATATGGGACGCAATAAGATCTGGGGCTGTTTTAGAAAATGTTGTAATTGATAAGAGTACATTGAAACCCGACTTTAATGATGGAAGCATAACAGAAAACACCAGGGTTGCTTATCCGCTTGATTACATTCCGGGAGCAGTCATACCAAGTTTAGGTGGAAATCCAAAAGTAATTGTCTTTCTAACTGCTGACGCATTTGGTGTGATGCCACCAATAGCACGACTAACAAAAGACGGTGCAATGTATCACTTTATGTCAGGATATACAAGCAAGCTTGCTGGAACAGAAAGAGGAATCACAGAACCAAAAGCAACTTTTTCAGAGTGTTTTGGAGCTCCATTCATGTCGCGCCATGCATCTGTATATGCAAAGATGCTTGGAGAAAAAATCACAAAACACAATACAATTGTTTATCTCATTAACACAGGATGGTCAGGTGGACCATATGGAATTGGCAAGCGAATAAACATAAAATATACTAGGAATATGGTGACTGCAGCACTTACTGGAAAACTTGACATAGTAAAATATCGACATGATGACATATTCAATGTAGATGTGCCTACATCGTGTCCTGATGTACCACCTGAAATACTAGATCCTAAAAACACTTGGGTTGAAAAGGAGGCGTATGATTTTTCTGCTAGAAAGCTTGCACGCATGTTTATAGAGAACTTTAAGAAATTTGGAGAGACATCCCAAGAAATACGTGACGCAGGTCCACAAATCTTGGAATAAGCGCTCATGTTCGTCTAATCTTTACTCCTATTATGACGAATGCTAAAAGTATTCCAGAAATAAGGAGAATCTGTTTCAATGGGATATATGATGTTTCCAGTAATTCTAATCCTAATTTTTCTGAGGGTCTATTTACTATTATTGTTCCATATGCATTGTCAATGGTATTGTTAGTAGTAATCTGTGCCTCAATCCAATATTCTCCTGCATTGTAAACTTTGAGTGTAGAATTTTTAATTGGCGTAATTGATGTAACCAGAGTTTTTTCAGTTTCTCTATTTATTAAAGAAATTTTTGCATATGTCCAATTTTCTGGATAAATTAGATTAAAACTTAATTGTCCTTCTTTTTCGTTTGCATTGATTGTACCTTTTGTTATATGTATTAGTATAGGAATGTGATAAAGCGTGGCAGTATCATTAATCTTAAGTATTCCTTCAAAATCTCCAAGCCTCTGTTCTGTCATAGATGTCTTGATATGAAGAAGGTCACCTTCACTAAAATGTTCAAATTTTATACTCTTTTCTTCTGACGAAATTTCTATTTTCAGTGGATCTGTTTTTCCTTGCAGACTTTTCAAATGTAGTGACTTTGTATCAGTTGAATTTTCTAATGAAAGATTGAAAACAAGACTGTGTGGTACTATGATAAGATCTGCCGAAAATGCTTTTGCAAGATTGATTCTTCCACTGCCAGCTATTTCTACAGGGAAGATATCCCCATAAGGATTTGATACTGGATCTGATGTGGTGGAAAGCAATGAAGCAACCTCAAATGGTTTAAGACTTGGATTTTTCTGTAAAAGTATGGCAGCAGCACCTGAAACATGAGGTGCTGCAAAACTTGTTCCGCTTGTAAGGTTGTACCGGTTTCCGATGGATGTGGTATTAACGAATACGCCTGGTGCTACCATGTCAGGCTTTATGTAAAAGGGCGAAACCGGTCCGCGTGAGCTAAACGGTGTCACAAAGTCTGGATGGTAAAATACATTGAGGTTTGCTACTGTTTCATTTTGCAATCTTGCTTTCAGAGCAAGTCCGTCATCTCTGGACATCGACAAAGCTGGTATGCTTGGTTTATAATTTGCACTTGAATTCGGATGAATAAGCTCGCCAAAAAATATGCCTGGTTCATTATTGTAAACTATTATTGCTTTGGCACCACTTTGTGCGGCATTGTATTCTTTCTCAGAAAAAAACACTTTTTCATCTTTGACATCACTACCTCTTTCCACAAGTAAAATAGAACCTTTTACATTTATTAGATCACTATTTCTACCATAGCCACCAAAGACTACCTTTCCAATGATTGGTCCAGACAATGGAGTTGTTCCTCGCATTGGTATTACTTCATATTGTTTTTTTTCTATTTCTAATGTTGAAACAATACTTGATGTTATGTTGTTATATGAAGCCCCTACTGTTATTACATCAATACTTTCTGCAGGGCTCCCAATTGTGTGAATTCCAGGTCCGCTATTTCCCGCAGCTGTGACAACAACAATTCCATTCTTTACAGCTTCACTTACAGCTCTATCAAGTTCTTCATTTGTTTTGTTTACCCCTAAGCTTATGTTTATAATGTCAACTTTTTCTTTAATTGCGCGATGTATTGCATTTACTATGAATTCTGACGAGACAGATTCACCAGTTGCTGAGACCCTATAAGCAAGTAACTTTGCTTTTGGGGCTACTCCTT
>JBGOUS010000098.1:0-4554 GCA_041477675.1 Nitrosopumilaceae archaeon | reverse complement strand
TTTTTTTGCAAGCTCGGATGGTAAAATGTACTTGTCTACATGCGTATGCGAATCTGCAAATCCTGGTGTGACATATCGTTTTTCCAAATCAATAACTACTGTGTTCTCTCCAATTGTGTGTGATGCATCAGTTCCAACGTACGCAATTCTGTCTTTAAGAATAGCAATTTGTGTTCCCTGAGTTATTTCTCTAGAATAAACATTAACAAGCATACAATTTTTCAAAACGAGGTCAGCTTTTTTCTTGCCCATTGCTACAGAATTCAATGATGAAATCATCGCAGCAAGTGAACTTGATCTCACGAATAAGAGTCAGTTTTTGATACTATTATAGATTCAAAGCGATGTTTAAATTACGGTCAAGGGCGGTTTTCTTTTATGAACATGCCAAAGGAGGTCAGAAGATATTGTCCCAAGTGTAAGAAACACACACTGCAGAAGGTCTCCATATACAAAGCAGGAAAGAGAAGAGGTTCAGCTATAGGTGAGAGAAGACATGCTGAAGATAAGAAAGGTTATGGTGGCCAAAAATTCCCAAAACTTGCCAAGCCTGCAAAGACCACAAAGAAAGCTACTCAAATATTGACATGTCCAGAATGTAAAAAGAAGTGGAATAAACCAGGTATCAGACTAAGAAAGTTCGAGTTGGTAGCATAATGAAAAAAGCACAAATATTAATTCCAAAACCAGCTAGCAAGTTTCAAAGAGTACAGTGTAATGAATGCAGTGAAGAGAGCGTAGTATATTCACATGTAGCTACAAATGTTACATGTAAGTCATGTGGAAACATTCTTGCAGAATCAACCGGTTCTCGTGCAAAGATAAACGGTAAGATATTAGGAAGCGCAGAGTAAATCATAATCTTCTTTCGTATTTAGATTGAGTGCAATCCTTTTGTCATCTAATATTATGTATGATTCATCTATAGGTTTCATGTCTGTAAGTTTAGTTGGATCTATTATAGATATTCCACAATAGGAATATTGTTTTTTGTTGTAAATCACAGTATATTCTTGTTTCAGATGTAATGAATCAAGAAATTCTTTACTGATAAGAACTGTAGTCCATGGATTATTAGTGTTAGTTTTCTGTACAATTTGTTTTATTATTTCTGAATCTAAAAGAGGTAAATCACCGGATATTACAAATACTAATTCGCCAAAATTGTGCAAAATCTGGTTAAGATCATAAACATAACCTTTGCCAGCAGTATCCATGGTAATGACACCTAGATTTGTTAGAAATTCTCGTGTTTGTGGTGCATTATAACTTGTAGCTGCCACAATTTTTTAAAAGCAACCAAAGTCTTGTAGTGCGGATATAACATGTTGTATAACTGGACTTTTGTACTTGAGGAGAAGTTTTTCCTTGGATGTCTGCATCCGTGTGCCCTTGCCTCCACACATTACTAGTCCTATCATACTGAAGCAAAGATCAAAAGAGATGAAAGTCTAACAAGCTCATTTGTAGCTCCAAAGACATCGCCAGATATTCCTCCAAAACTGCGATTTGCAACTGTTAGAAGTACTAATGACAATATCACTCCTGCAGCTAATACAATAATTCCTGTTAATCCACCAATCACAATTATTGGAATAACAGATATTGCAGCAGCTATAGCAAGTTTCTTTTTTTCTTTCATCGATTGCGTGAATGGCGAACTCAGACCATGCCATGCTGAAGAACCTCTGTTTGCCTGTAATACCATAACAAATTTGGCAAGAAGTTCACTTAGTAAAATGGCTTGAAAAAGTGCAAATCCTTTCATCATAGAAAGAGCCATAATCATTCCTCCAGCATACAAAACTATTGTTATTACACCAGCTGATCCTACGGCTGGATCACGCATGACTTGTAATTTTTTTTCCTTTGTACCTTTTGCCATGATACCATCTGCAAAGTCGCAGAGTGCATCAGTATGATGAATTCCAGTTATAATCACAACAGAGCCAGTAAGTAGAAGTCCAACTATCAAAGGATCAAGAAACGCTGATAGACCAAATCCACCTGCGCCAATGATTAAACCGATAATAGCGCCACCAACTGGGAATAGATACATGTTTTTTGCAACCGTATCAAGATCTGTATTTTTTGCAGAGGGGAGTATTGTTAGAAATGAAATTACAGAACTTATTCCCCTAAGCATGTAACCACCACCCAATATACGAAAGTACAGCAATCATTGGAATTGTGAAAATAATACAAAATAGAATAGTAGTTAGTTTCATTATAGATATTGCTGATTTAAAGTGATTCTCTGTAAATTCCATTTTTCCATCTCCCAAGATATAATGATCTATCTTTTCAAATCTTGTTCCCAGTGCACCTGCTAATGTAGCCATTGGATATCCCGCATTAGGACTTTCTGTCTTTGAGCTGTCTCTTCTCATTATTTCTAGAGAATGCTTCCAATTTTTTCCAAGAATCATTGCAGCAAATACCATAACAAGACTTGTCATCCTAGCAGGGAGATAATTGAGTATTTTGTCGCAGTTTGCACCAAACCATCCTAGATTTCTAAATTGTTCTGTCTTGTAGCCTATCATAGAATCTATGGTGTTTATTGTTCTGTAGATAAATGCTCCAGGCAATCCAAATATTGCAAAATAAAAGAGAGGTCCAGTAATTCCATCTACTGTGTTTTCGCCAATGCTTTCTAAAGTCGCTGAAATAATGTGTTGTCGATCCAAGTTCTTTGTATCTCTTTTCACTACCCTTGATAGTTTTGCTCTTGCATCATCTAGGTTATTTTTTGAAAGTGCATCCATGATCAGTTGTGTATGTAATTCCATTCCTTTTATTGCAATTGTGGTCTTGAGTAAAATTCCCATGATTATAGTAATTAGTGTTAATATAACAAGATCATATAATCCGAAATTAGAGTTATCTGATTCTAGAGAATACAATCCAACATTAATGAAATAAAGAACTACAGCTACTAGCGTTACAATTGAAATTGTAAGAAGCATGCCGGAAAGTCTAGCGGTTTTTTGTTGATTATTCTTTGCAATAGAAACGAGTTTTTCAATTAATGTTCCAATCCATGCAGTTGGATGAAATTTATTTTTTGGATCCCCCACTGTAAAATCAACTGTTATAGCAAATACTACAGCAAGGATTGTTACAAGGATCATTTGAGCAATTCACCTATTGCTTTCATGTTCAAACTATTTTTTACCACCTGACTTAAATTCTCTATTTCCAGATCTAAGGATTTCAAGTATTTTTTGCTCCATTGTACGTGTTTTGGATTTGTATGAAGAGAATCCTCTTCTGGGATATCAAATTTTATCAGAGGAATGGTGCCTAAAACCGGTTTACCTGTTTTTTTTCTGAGCTGGTAAAGACTTGGACGCAGTATGTCTTTGTCTCCTCTGAATTTGTTGATTACAAAACCTTGAATGAATTTTCTGTATTTTTCATCGATTAGCTCCATTGTACCAACAATGCTTGCAAAGGTTCCACCCCTATCTATATCAGATATAAGAATTACAGGAGCGCCTGTGTATTCAGCCATTCTCATGTTTGCGATATCATATTTTTCCAAATTAAATTCTGCAGGAGAACCAGCTCCTTCCATAATTATCAAATCATTGTTTTGTTTTAGCCAATCAAGTGATTCTTTAGCAGTTGTTAATCCTTTGGAAAGGGCGAACTTTGTGTAGTACTCTTTCGCATACATTTTTTTGAAAAACTTTCCATTAACCATGACTTTACTTCTATAGCTTCCAAGCGGCATGAGAAGAATTGGGTTCATACGTGGATCTATTGCTGATCTTGCAGCGATTGCTTGTATTGCCTGTGCACGTGAAATTTCAAAATCATCTTGTTTGTATGAATATGATGACATATTTTGAGATTTAAACGGAGCCACTTTGTATCCAGAATTTGCAAATATTCTGCACAAGGCAGTCACAAGTGTTGTTTTACCAGCACCCGATGAAGTTCCTTGTATCATCAATGTTTTTGTCATATCATATTTCTTCCAATGCCCTTACAAGTTTCACATTTTCTTTGTGTGTACGAACAGCAATTCGTATGAATTTATTGTCGAGACCACGAAAAGTACTACAGTCTCGTATCAACAGTTTTTTCTTTATGAGCTTTCTTTGAATGGTTTTTGAGTTTATTTTTGATTCAAGTAAAATGAAATTAGTTGATGATGGATAACATGAAAAGTTCTTAATTTTTGAAATAGAAGAAGTCAGAAAAGTGAGTTCGTTCTCTATCAGCTTCCTTGTTTTGTAGAGGTGAGATTTACTTGAAAGCGCTGCACTTGCTGCTTTTTGAGCCAAGACATTGACGTTCCACGGAATATTTATTCGTGTGAGTACGTCTATCATATTCTTGCTTCCCAGACCGTAACCGATTCTGAGTCCTGCTAACCCAAATGATTTGGTTAGAGACCTTAGTATGAAGAGATTATCAAATTCTTTTAGATTCGATATGAGAGATTCATTTGACTCTGGTACAAGTTCAATAAAACATTCATCTAAAAACACTAATGCAGGTTTGTCATATGCTGTTTCTATAATCTTTAGCATGTTTTTTCTT
>JBGOUS010000047.1:0-7012 GCA_041477675.1 Nitrosopumilaceae archaeon | reverse complement strand
ACACATTTTGTTACAAAAAATCGAGACTATGTCTTTGAATCAAACATCAGGCAATGGATGCAGTTTAAGACTACAGTAAACAAGGGCATACGAGAAACACTTCAAGAATCTCCCGACAAATTCTTCTATTACAATAATGGCATAACTATTGTTGTAAGCGACTTTGAAGAACTTGAGGATAATACGTTAATGTTACATGCTCCCCAAATCGTAAATGGTGCACAAACGTCAAACTCTATTTTGGATCATGCAAAAAGAACTCACAATCTGGAAGGAAGTATTACAGTCACTGTAATTAAAGCTGCAGATGAGCGTGATCAAAACAATATTACAAAATATAGAAATTCGCAGAATGCAGTACGAGGAAAAGATCTTGTTTCTTTGATGGATTTCCACAAATCTATAAAATCTCAGATGGAAAACTTTGGATATTTTTATGAGATTCAAGCAGGTTCGTTTGATAGCAAGACAAAGTCCCAACAAAGTGAGTTTGGGGGGGATGGAGTCTACAACAAATATCTTCCAGAAAACCACAAAAAAGTGATTGTCGCAAAAGATGCAATACAAGCACTAGTAGCGGGAATAGAGCAGAGACCAACAGAATCATACAGTTCGCCTGCTCAGTTTCTTCCACGTGGAAGCAAATATGATGAGATTTTCAATGAAACCCTAAAAGATGATTGTAGAGTTCTTTTGTATCCATATCTTGTTAAAGAATATGCAAAAAAAATTCTCAGTTATGGAAAGAAAGGTGGTCATAAGACAAAAAGATATGCTACTTTGTTCTTTGTTGCCACATATTTTAAGATCTTACATGAAAAAATCCTATCAACAAAAGGCGATTTTAAAGAAGACATTTCAAAGCTTGAACCCATTTTTAAGAGTGTTAAACTAAACCAAAGAATATTGAAGCTGACAGATACTATTGTAACAAAATTCTTGGAAGACACTGTTGTTGATGATGAAATGGACGCTGCAAACACCTATCATAATTTCTTTTCACATAATGTTTGGCAAGATTCTATGATACGAGTTATTGAAAAGAAGATAAAACAAGAAGAAGAAGAAATTAATTCTATTAAAAAAATAGTTCAGGATCTTTTCTAAATTTTTTATACAAAAAGCGGCAGATGGGTGACCGATAGGTCTCTTGCAGGAGGTCCGCATCTAGCCATCCAGTCTACCGCAAGATTATTCCTATGAGAAGTACTATTTAACATGATTTTTATTACGAAAATATTGGAACTGAATTAAATTGGAAACCGACGATGTAAAATGTTCTATATGTGACAAAACAATATCAGAACACAAGTATTATCCAATGGAATCTTGGGACGTCAAAGGTGCATTATGTGGAACTTGTTATTCTCAAAAAATAGCCCAGTTTTATCCTGGCACACATGAACGAACACAGTCCTAAATTTCTAAAATCCAACCTTTCTGAATTTTATCAATATCTGCTTTCTCTCCAATTCCGGTAGCATATCTCCAAATAAAAGGTGCGTTTGTTTCCATTTTGATTTTAATTTTGGCAAGGGATTCTAATTCTTGATTAACATTTGTTGCAGTATTTGCACAACTTTCACAAAATTTGCATTTTTGATCTAGTGCCACTGGAGAGGATCCAATAACAGGATATGCGCTACATGCAAGAGGCCTATCCTTGTATATTCTGCATTTATAGCCTCCATGAGGCGCTTTCTCTTCACTTTCAGTATCTAAAAACGGACATGTATTACCGTTCGATTCTCTTCCCATCAGTTGATACGCAAGTATCTTGGTAGGTCCATCAGATTTTTCATATGATACCCCAATGCGGGGCAACATTACTATGTCAAGGCGTAGTTTTTTTGCAAGTGATTCAATTTCTTCTTTTTCATCAGCAAGAATCAGGACTCCAATTTTACCAAATTTTGTTGATGGATAATATTCTCTTTCGATACAGCACTTTGAACAATCTTGTACACAGTTAAAGTCCATCATTTTATTTTATTACTAGAAAATAAAACTCATTCTACCTTGTCTTGGATCTATTGTAATACAAACAATTCCAAGCTAGTTCGTCGTCTTTTACTTGACTTTCTTGCAAAAATTTAATGTCAGTTACATGCTTTTTCTTTTTAAAAAGGTCTATAGGAGATGACTCGTTTTTTTCCCGGTATATCCCCATTCTAAGATAGGCTTCTCCTTCATGACCTCTTTTAAATCGTTCAAAGTGTTCTGATCTTTTTAAGACTTTGAAAAATGATTTGTTAGACTCTGGAAAAGGCGAATTTCCTCCCATTACAAACCAATAATCATCGTCTATTTCTACAAACCTTATCTTAATTGATGGATCTACCCACCATTTTATCACACTTTCCCAGATCTGGTTTGCCTGTTTCTTGTCTGAAAATATAGGGAACACATTCATCCTTAAATCATAAAATCTATATCCTACTCCTAGGAAATCATTTGTCCATTGGATCGCTGGTTTATCAGACAATAAAAACAAGGCACGAATGTCGATATTTATCTGATCTGAGTAATACCCTTATATCACCTCACTATACATTTTCTAGATATGGTAGCCTATAGAACTAGTATGCAGATAGTAAGTGACTTACTTACGGTTACTGAACAAAGCGGAGCAAGCGGAATTAACGTAACTTCACTTTTAACAAAGGCAAATCTTTCACATTCAAGACTGGGCAAATTTCTGAATAATCTTACTGGAGCTGGTCTTATTAACAGATTAGAGTTTGATGGAAAGAATGTTTTTGTTATAACTTCAAAAGGTAGGCAATATATGGAATCATACAAAAATTTCCAGAACCTTGCAGATTCCTTTGGTCTAGACCTCTAATCATTTAGATTTTCTGTCTTTTCGTTTCTGTTTTGCATCATATAATATTAAAATGATTGCACCACCAAGTAACATGTAGAAGATGGGGATTCGATTTCCCGCAAGTGCAATTCCCATACCTGATATCAAAAAGACCAAGACAACTATTAGGTACTTTTCCATGAGAGAATGGACTCTCAAAACAATATATTCTTTTGAGTAGACGATCTTTTATTCTAAGGAATGAACACCAAATTACTTGAAATTATTGGACTTGCACTAATAGGGGGAATGGTCTATGCAATGTTTGGTGGAGGAAAAGATGGTCCTATTTGGTCACTTTTTTGGCCATGTGCAGTAGGAGTTGTTGCGATCAATGTATATCGCAGAAAAAAGAAAAAACAAGCAAATAAATAATTTTCAGAATAAATTTTTTGCAATCTATGATTTTGTTATAAACAAAATAATCTTTTTATTAAAAAAGTAATTAGAAAAAAGATGATCGACAGATCTATAAAGGTGTGTTTCTTCGTTAGTAAGAGAGAACATGGCTGACATTTCTAGATGGTGGAGTGGTTTAGGACAAGAATTAGAAATTGATCTTGAAAGTCAAGACGGTTTTAGTGAAGATGTTTCAGCATAGATTTTTTGCATTTTAATTATAAATCACAAAGATATCTTTAAATTATATCAAAAGATGGGTTGTAGAAAGAGAGTGTTTGGATGACAGAAAAAACGGATGTAGTTGGAATTAATGTATTAAAACAAAATGGTGCAAACGTAGACGAAATCACAAAATTGTTAATATTTAACGCCTCAGTGGAATTCACAGCATACTATTACTTTACACTCCTCAGAACTCACTGCACAGGCATGGAAGGCGAAGGGATTAAAGGAGTAATCGAAGATGCCAGACTTGAAGATCTTAGTCACTTTGAATCATGCATAGAAAGAATCCATCAACTTGGAGGAACACTTCCAATTGATGCTACTGATTTTATCAAAATGTCAGGTTGCGAGTTTTTACAGCTTCCACAAAATAAAACTGATTTGAAATCAATCCTAGAAAAATGCCTGAAAGCTGAACAAGGAGCAATTGTAAACTGGAACAAAATGTGTAATCTGACTCTGGGTAAAGATTCTACAACTTACGATATCGCAAAAGATATTCTAGCCGAGGAAATCGAACATGAAGCTTGGTTCCTAGAATTACTTTTTGGTAGACCATCTGGACATATGCGAAGAAAGTATCCTGGAGAAAGACCACATACCCGTACGCATTCCAGATCATTAGATCATCTATAATAATCAAGAATTAAGCAACTCATTTTAGAATTTAAGCCTCGAGCGGGATTCGATCCCGCGGCCTAACGCTTACGAGGCGTTCGCTCTACCAGGCTGAGCTATCGAGGCAATGGTTCGCTTTCCATCAGAGTTTATAAAAAGCCTTTGTGACTTTGATTCATTGAAAGTATCCATCTCCGGTGTGCGGGGAATTTTTGGTAATGATTTAAACCTTAGTGACATAATGAAGTTTTGTAGAAATTTTTCTGTGTTAATAAAAACAAAAAAATGTGTTGTTGCACGTGACACAAGACCTTCAAGCAAGATCCTAAGTGAGACTGTAATTGCGTCACTAATGGAAAGAGGAATAGATGTATACAATCTAGGAATATCTCCTACGCCTGTAATTTTTAGAGAATCAAGAAAATACGGTGCTGGTGTTATGATCACTTCATCACACAATCCTTTACAATGGAACGGTCTGAAATTCATCTTAGAAGGCAGAGGAATAAATGAATCTGAGCTTGAAGAAATTAAAAAACAACATGAATTTTCAAAAGAAAACATAGGTTCAGAATTGCAAATCAATTCAAGTTACATTTTAGAAGCAATAAAACTGATTGGTAAGGTAAAGGGTGCACCAAAAGTTGTCATAGATGTTGGCGGAGGAGCAGCTTTTGATGTGG
The DNA here is from genome assembly GCA_041477675.1 of Nitrosopumilaceae archaeon. Lineage (GTDB taxonomy): Archaea > Thermoproteota > Nitrososphaeria > Nitrososphaerales > Nitrosopumilaceae > UBA8516. The sequence goes on along the minus strand of JBGOUS010000047.1, from coordinate 2,218 downwards.
CACCCAATATGCTTCAGAATTTGGGATGCAAAGTTATTACAATAAATGAAAAACCAGGAATTTCTTCACATGGTCCTGATCCTACATCTGAGAACCTCAATGAGCTAATTTCTGCTACAAAAAAGTGTGAAATTGGCTTTGCGTTTGACCTTGACGGAGATAGACTTGTAGTTGTAAAGGACGGTAAGAAACTGGCACCAGATATTACTTTAGGATTAGGTGTTTCAAAGGCAATTGAATTAGGATACAAACGATTTGTTCTCAGTCTTGATACAAGTGTTTCCGTTGAGAAATTTATCAAAGACCATGGAGGCCAAGTTCATAGATCAAAAGTAGGTGAAGCAAATGTTGTGGATTTGATGATAAAGACAAATTCACAGGCGGGGGGAGAAGGAAGCAGCGCAGGTTTCATCTTACCAGAGTTTAACATGTGCCGCGATGGTATTTTGACTAGTGGACTTGTTGCGTCCATGCTTAAGACAAAGACCCTTTCTGACGTATTGAAGTTCATGGAAGGGTATGTACAGTTACGAACCAAAGTTGATGTAGAAGATGTGTTTCATGAAAAAACTTTACAGATTTTATCTGAGAAGATGAAAAACCATTACACTCAGTTAATTACTATTGATGGGATAAAGGCAATCGTAGATGAAGATAGTTGGGTGCTTGTAAGACAATCAAATACCGAACATATTGTAAGAATATCTGCAGAATCAACAAATTTAGCAAAAGCACGATCCATTCAAAGACAAGTTTCAGAGTTGATAAATCAAAGCTATGACCAAGCTAGACGAAGCAAAAATAATTAAAATCTTTCAGCTAAGCTTTGGAAAAAGATCAAAATTTGTACCTGAAGATGTAGAAATACTCAGGATTGGAAAGATACACTTTGTGACTAAATCTGACATGTTAGTTGAAAGTACCGATGTCCCTGCAGGGATGAAAATAGAGGAAATTGCAAGAAAAAGTATGGTTGCTTGTGTAAGTGATTTTTCAGCAAAAGGGATCAAGCCGCTGTTTGCTACAATTTCCCTTGCAATTCCAAGAGGATTTTCTAAATCCAAAATAATGAAATTGGCCTCTGGATTTAAGAAAACATCAAAAGAATTTGGCGTTAAGATAATTGGAGGGGATACAAACGAGGGAAAAGAAATAGTTATTGAAGTATCCATGTTTGGTATCGCCCAAAAAATAGTAAATAGAAAAGGCGCGAAGATTGGAGATATTATTGTTACATCTGGTCCTTTTGGGTATACTGCATCAGGATTAAAGATCATTTTGAATCATTGTAAAGCAGAACCTAAGTTTATCAAGAAATCTAAAAAACAAGTTTTCGTACCAAAACCAAGACTAAAATTTGGTTTAACTATTGCAAGATATCTTTCATCCTCGATGGATTCAAGTGATGGGCTATCTACTACATTAAACGAAATGAGCAGGCAAAGCTCCAAGAAATTTGTAATAACAGAATCACCAAGTCATCATGATATTAAAAAATTTGCAAAAGCAAATAGAATTAGGTTTATGGATCTTGTCTTTAATGGTGGTGAAGAGTATGAGATCGTTGCAACGATTTCGCCAAAGAATTTGCCAAGGATTAGAAAAATTGCAAGAATTCAAAAAATTCCATTATTTGTGATAGGACATGTTACAAAGGGAAAAAATGTGATCTATCAACAAGAAAATAAAATTACAACCATCCAAAACAAAGGTTGGCTTCATTTCAAATCCTAATGTTTTTTAAACCCATGCGGGGCTTTGAAAATGTTGTCTGAACAAGAAGTCAAGGAAAAATGGGGAGTTGCCCACATTTACAGTAGTTATAACAATACTATAGTTCACATTACAGACCTCTCAGGTGCCGAAACAGTTGCAATCAGTTCTGGAGGTAGGCATGTAAACGCGGACAGATACGAATCATCACCATATGCTGCAATGAAATCCACAGGTGCGGTTGTAGAAGCTGCACATGATAAGGGCTTCACGGGCATGCACATAAGAGTAAGGGCAGTAGGCGGGGTTGGTGCAAGAGTACCAGGTCCTGGCGCACAGGCTGCAATTAGGGCATTAGCAAGAGGCGGATTTAAGATTGGACGAATTGATGATGTTACACCAATTCCGCATGATACAACACGCAAAAAGGGCGGCAAACGCGGAAGAAGAGTCTAGTCATCAACAAGTTTCATCCTTATTTTGCAATTTTTAGATTCAAAGAATT
>JBGOUS010000066.1:0-5634 GCA_041477675.1 Nitrosopumilaceae archaeon | reverse complement strand
CATTCAAGTGTTTTTGCAAATGAATCTGCCAATTCGGTTGTGGTAAGCACTGGAATTCCAAGTTCTACTGCTTTTCTTCTTATCTGGTATTCATCATAAAGCATTCCAACATACTTTTCCAAAGTTGCCGTGCTTGGAACATTTATTATAAAATTTATCTTGTGTTCATAAAGTAAATCCGCAATGTTTGGTTTTCTTTGTGGTTCGCTGATTTTGTAGACGACTTCAACATCTCCTATTCTTTTATCAGACAAGAACTCTGCAGTGTGTTCTGTTGCAAGTATTTTGTATCCAAGATTTTTTAGCAATAATGCGGTCTGAAGTAGTTTTTCCTTGTTTTCTGAGCCGCCAGCTGTTATCAGAGCATTACCCTCCTTTGGCAAGGAATATCCTACAGAAATTAGACCTTTTGAGAGTGCATCATAAAAGCTGTCTCCAAAACATGCTGCCTCTCCTGTAGACTGCATTTCAACCCCTAAAATTATGTCTGCACCTTCTAGTTGCATGAATGAAAACTGCGGCACTTTGATTCCATAGGAATGAATTTTGCGCCATCTGTCTTTAGGTATTTTTGGCAATGTTTTTCCAAGAACCGCACGAGCAGCCAAATCGATCAGATTTAGCTTTACAAATTTTGAAACAAAAGGCATGGAACGTGATGCGCGTATATTTAATTCAATCACATAGACTTGATCAGAGTTAATTAAAAATTGCAAATTAAATGGGCCTTTTATTGAAAATGCTGTAGCTATTTTTGTAGTATAATCAGTTATAGTTTCAATTACTTTGTTACTTAATCTCCATGGTGGAATGCACATCATTGAGTCACCAGAGTGCACTCCCGCACTTTCGATGTGTTCAATTACTGCTCCAATTATAACATTTTTCCCATCACAGACACCATCAACTTCAACTTCAAGTGAGTTTAGCATGAATTTTGTGATAACAACAGGATAATCTGGTGATACGTTAGTTGCTTCTTCCAGGTATTTTTTTAATTGCGTTTGTGACCATACAACTTTCATTGCAGCACCACTTAGTACGTACGATGGTATAAACAATACAGGAAAGACTACGATGTTTGCAAATTTTTTGGCATCAGCTAGTTTTACAAATGCTTGCCATAGGGGCTGCATGATATGCAATTCGTCTAGAACTTTACTGAATTTGGAACGGTTTTCTGCCCTGTCTATGTCTTCAAATGATGTACCGATTATCTTGACTCCATTTTTGGCAAGTTTAGGTGTGAGATTATTTGCGGTTTGTCCTCCTACAGCGGTAACTATTCCAGTTGGTTTTTCAAAGTCAGCGATGTCAAGTATTCTTTCAAGTGTTAACTCTTCAAAGTACAACCTGTTACAAATATCATAATCAGTTGATACGGTCTCGGGATTACAGTTAATTACAGAAACTTCTTTGATGCCATTTTCTTTTAATCCCAACACCATATTTACAGTTCCCCAATCAAACTCTACACTACTCCCTATTCTGTAAGGACCGGCCCCCAAAACTATGATCTTTTCCTGATCTGATTGTACTTCAAAGTCGTTTGTATCGCCACCATATGTAAGATATAGATAATTTGTTTTTGCAGGCCACTCTGCAGCAAGGGTGTCAATTTGTTTTACAGATGGAATGATTCCTGCATCTTTGCGAATTTTTCTGATCTCAAGATCATCTTTTCCTAATATTCTTCCAATCTGCTTATCTGAAAATCCAAGCTTTTTTGCACTACGTAATAACTTTGTTGTAAATTTTGATTCCTTGAGACTCCTTTCCTTCTCTACGATGTTTCGGATTTTTTCAATAAACCATGGGTCTATTACAGAAAGTTTGTAAATTTTTTCAACTGTCATTCCTTGTCGCAGTGCAGCTGCAACATAGTACAAAATTTCATCATCGGTATTTTGAAGCTTATTTTCAATTTCTTCAACATCATATATTTTGCCATTATCTCGGTTTGCTACAAGACCGTCGTTTCCAATCTCTAACATTCTAATTGATTTTTGTAGAGATTCCTCAAAGCACCTGCCTACCGCCATTACTTCCCCAACAGATTTCATAGTAGGGCCAAGAGTGCGGTTTGCAAGTTCAAACTTTGTAAAATCCCATCGTGGGTGTTTACAAACAATATAGTCAAGCGATGGTTCAAAGCATGCAGTGGTAGTCTTTGTGATACGATTAACTAATTCTGGAAGGGAGTGACCCATTACAATTTTTGCTGCCATGTAAGCAATTGGATATCCTGTGGCCTTGCTTGCTAGTGCAGATGAACGAGAAAGTCTTGGATTCATTTCAATTGCTACATATTTATTAGATTCTGGATCAAGTGCAAACTGGATATTGCATTCTCCCACAATTCCAACATGTTGTGTTGCGCGCAGAGCAGCTGATCTTAACATATGATATTCATTGTTATCAAGCGTCTGTGACGGAGCTACAACAATGTTGTCACCTGTGTGTACCCTCATCGAAAGTACGTTTTCCATGTTGCATACTATAACACTGTTTCCAAGGTAATCACGCATCACTTCATATTCGATTTGTTTCCAGTGACCAATGTATTCCTCAATTAAGACCTGACCCACAAGACTGGCATTCAGACCTCGGCTAACAATTTCGTATAGCTCGATTTCATTTTGTGCCACACCTCCTCCCTTTCCTCCCAAAGTGTATGCAACGCGAACAATTACTGGATATCCAAGTTCTTTTGCAACTTGTTTTGCTTCCTCAAAGTTGTAAACCGTTTTACTTTTCAGTACAGGTACCCCACAGGCAATCATGGAATCCTTGAAAAGTTGTCGGTCTTCTGTAGCATGTATTCCTGCAAGTTGTGTACCAAGAACCTTCACGTCATATTTTTTTAAAATTCCAAATTCTTCGAGTTTTACTCCACAGTTTAGTGCAGTTTGTCCCCCAAATCCAAGCATCAATCCGTCAGGGCGCTCTGACTCTATGATTGATTCAACATATTGAGGATTTACTGGAATAGAGTATACTTTATCTGCAAACCTAGTGTCTGTCTGTATGGTTGCGATATTAGGATTAATTAGTACGCTTTTGATCCCGTCTTCTCGAATGGCTTTGAGACATTGGCTACCGGAGTAGTCGAATTTGCGGTCGTTTTAACGACTTTCGCCTGCTTCTCCGATTTTTATTGCTCCACTTCCAAGAACGAGAATCTTTTTTAGCGATTCATCTTTTGGCAGCCTTTTCCTCCTCCATAAGATTTTTTAGCTCTTCAAAAACGAACTTGCAATCAAAAGGTCCAGGTGATGCTTCAGGATGAAATTGTACAGCGATAAATTTTTTCTCCTTATGTTTTATCCCTTCAACAGTCTGATCGTCAGCATTAGTAAACCATAATTTAAAATCTGATTTTTTTAATGAATCAGGATTTATCCCATATCCGTGGTTCTGGCTTGTCACATAAACTTGGTTGTTGTCTAGGTTTATGCATGATTTATTTTGTCCTCGATGTCCGTATTTTAGCTTGAACGTATCTGCTCCACCTGCAAGACCCATTATTTGCGCTCCAAGACAGATTCCAAGTGTGGGTATGTTTTTGTTTAAAAGTTCTTTTGCTGTTTTCATAGTATCAACACATTTTTGAGGATCCCCAGGTCCATTACTTAATACAACACCTTTTGGTTTGTATGAAAGTATTTGATCAATTGAGGCATTCCACGGAAGTTGAATCACCTTGTATCCAATTTTTCGTATGTTACGTAAAATTGCATTTTTTACTCCAGTATCAATTACTACTACAGACTCCGAGTCGGATCCATAAATTCGCGGTTCTTTAGTTGATACAACATTCATAAATTCTTCGTTTATGTATTTTTGTGCAGAAGCAAGTTTATTTTTTAAATCACCTTCGTCAATTTCTTTTTCAGAAACTGCAAGTGCTGCCATCATGACACCATTTATTCGAAGTTTTTTAGTTAGTTCCCTTGTATCTATTCCTGATATTCCTGGAATTTTTTCATTATTCAACCATTCGTCAAGTGTAAGAGAAAGGTTCCAGTGATTTGCAGTAATTGAAATCTCATGTACAACAAGACCACGTGGTTGAATTCTATCGGATTCAAAATATTCCGAAATACCGTCCTTGTCCTTTTTTAATGGGTCAGGCACACCATAATTTCCTATTAGAGGATATGTGAGTGCCAGAATTTGTCCGCTGTAAGAAGGATCTGTCAGGGCTTCAGTGTAACCTACCATTCCAGTATTGAATACAGCCTCACCAAAAACAGTTGTTGAATAACCAAAACCCATCCCATCAAAAACGGTTCCATCCTCAAGGATGAGCTTACCAAACTTGTTTACATGTTTGGCTTTTTTTATTGGAATTTTGAACCCTCAGCAAGTGAATTCTATTGGAGATTTAAGTTTTTTGATAAAATGAATACAAAAAAATTATTGTAAAAAAGTTTTAGCGATCAGGTTGTAACAAGTATTTTACAATGCTCTGAATTGCTCGCTCCATTTGTAATAGGCGCGAATCATTTCCATACTTACGCTTGGTTTCCTTCTTTCAAGAATTACCTTAAAGTCTGTCATAGTAAGGTTTCTTGGTTGTTGTCTTTCTTCACCAACAACTGGATCTGGTGAATAGTTTGGAGAATTGAATAGTTCGTTTACTACCATTAGCTGTGCAGATTGACAAATATCTCTGATATCACTTGCGCTGTATCCATCGGCAAGTTTTGCAAGCTCTGATGGTTTTACTTTGTCATCCATTTTTAGTGGAGCACTGTAAAGTTCAAACAAGTTTGTTCTTGCATCAAGTGTTGGAAGTGGAACATAGATTCTTTTGGTGAATCTTCTAAGAAACGGCCAGTCAAGACTCCAAGGTTTGTTTGTTGCACCAATTACGTATAATTTTAGGTCTTTTCCTTTACCGTTAATTCCGTCCATTTCTGTAAGAAATTGGTTTTTTACTCTAATTTCTCCACCAACCTCGCTGTTTCTATTTCCTAAAAGAGAATCTACTTCATCTACAAACAAAATTACTGGCAAGCCTTCTTTCTCTGCATAACCACGAGCCATGGTGAAAAGCTTTGACACATTTTTTTCTGCTTCGCCAAGCCATTTGCTCATCATTGAAGCTGCGTCAACGTTAATGAAATAACCGTCAATCTCACTTGCAGTAGCTGCAGCAAGAATCGTTTTTCCACATCCAGGTGGACCATAAAGCAACATTCCTCTAGGCCATCCAAGTGGGAACAGATCCGGTCTCTTGCTTGGATAAACTATTGATTCACGTAGAGCGCTTTTTGCATCCTCAAGGCCGACTACCTCTTCCCAACTAACATTGGGCTTTTCTTTCATTACCATTTCATCAAATTCATTTTTGGCAAGTTGTTGCTTTTGTTGTTCAGGTGTTGCCCTTGGATCTACTACTGGTTCTAATGGAATGTTAGTGAGTTGTAACGCCTTTATCCTATTTTGATATGCAGCAGAACGCTCCATGTAGACCTTGTTTAGTTTGTTGTCAGGATACAGCTGTATTAGTTTTACAAGTGATTCTATGGCTCTTTGGTAATTTGTTATAGCCATGCCTCGTGCGCCTTGAGAATCAAGTTTGATTGCCTCAGCGGCAAATTTGCTTGCACTATTTTCTAATTCTTG
>JBGOUS010000039.1:0-7613 GCA_041477675.1 Nitrosopumilaceae archaeon | reverse complement strand
TGATTCCCTACAGTCATCAAGGTTAGAGTTGTTCGAGTGCCAGATATTTTTCGTATTTTCATTGAGATTGTCTCCCTTAGCTTGTCCACAGTTGGTGTTTGTACTTCAGCTATGATATCGTATGCACCAAAAACCCCATTTACACTTTTGACTCCTGGGATAGATCTTAAATCGTTAATGACTGCCTCTTCTGAACCCATGTCACAATTTATCAGAATGAATGCAGTTACCATGGTTATATTACACACTCAAAATATTTCAAAGATCCTATTTCTTAGGAAGTGGCAGTTTGGTTTTTTTTGCTCTTTTAAACATTTTATATTGACAGTAGACAAGAGGTATAAAAAAATTACCTTGCATGAGAAAGCATCTTCATTGCTTTTTCTCTAGTCAGTGCAATCATAGTCTCTGTTTTTGCAATATCTATCCGGCCTGCCTTTAGGAACCACTCGAAGAGTTTTTCCTCGTTTAGTGCTTCTACAATCCATACTGCATCATACCTTCCCATTGTCCAGTAAGATGCTTTGATTTTGATGTTCTTTGGTACGGTTTTCATAACTTTGTTTCCATACTCGGCAACTTCTTTTGCACTTTTTTTGAACTTGACTAAAACTATCGCAATCATGGTTTCAAATACAAAAGGTTCCGATAAAAACTGTTCTGAGACTAGATGAAATGATCAAGCACAGATTTGATGTCATTGACTTCAATAACTTCCATTCCATATTTTTCTTCCATTATAGGAGAGAGAGGTTTTTCTTCCAAGGTACAACTTCTATAAATAAAAACACAATTTTTGCTTTCTTGACATGTTTGAATCTGGGTTATTGCCTGTCCTTGTGGTACAAGAAAAGTCTTTGCACCATATTTTCCAGCGGCATCTGCTTTTTCTGCAATTCCACCGACTCTGCCTATGGTACCATCTGATTCTATTGTTCCCGTCATCAAGATTTTGTCATTAATTGACTTTCCTTGAATGTCTTCTATCAACAGGACTGTCATGGCACCACCTGCACTAGGCCCATCTACTGCTTGTAACTCCTCGTTATTGTTTGATGTGATTGAAAATATGATGTCTTTGTTTGAAAGGTCTATCTTTGTGTATTCTTGTGCTATCTTTACTGCAATCTTTGCGGATGTTTGAAAGTCTGCTCCAATTGGGATTTCAGTATTTACCAGGACAAGGCCTTTTCCATCGCGTATATCTACATTTATTTTCATTACGGTTCCTTCATAACGCACATTTTCAAAAAAACCATCACGAAGCAATATTGGTCTAACTGCTACTGCCGTAATATTTTGAATAGATTCAGTTGTGTTTAATGGTGTTTCCTTATTGATAATTGGAGGTGAGGGTGTTTCTTGTTTGTTTTCTAGTTCCTTTGTATTGGCAGCCGGGTTTTCTGGTGTCTCTAAACTCCGTTTTTTATACTCGCTTACAGTCTGATTTAGTGATAGATTTTGTTGGTATAAAAAATAATTACTAAAAAGTGAAACAGCTATTATTACTACTAAAATAATTACTATCTTTCGTGTCAACTAGTTCTTTGATGTAACTTGATAATAATTTCTTTACGATGAACAAATAACATATATTCATACTGTGCCTGTTATTCGATAATGAAGCAATTTTTCAAAGAACTATGTGAAAAGATAATTGTGCAAGATCCTGCAATACGCTTTGTTGGTATTGCCGATCAGGATGGCACACTTGAGGCAGATGCAGAGAGAAAGGGACTTAAAGCACTATTTTCACCCGACCAAAGAGCAGAATATGCAATAACCGCAGCAAGCAGACAATCTACTAGGCTGCGTTGGGAATATCTTTTAGGGAAAATCAGTTTTGCGACATCACATTATGAAAAGATAATTCGTGCTACAATTCCAATTGCAGACGAAAGCAGGCGTCTTTCCCATGTTGTTTTGGTTTCATTTGATCCGCAGGCAAGGGCTGACGAGATCATTACAAAAAAAATCATCCCTTTGATCAGTCAAAATATGAAAAATTTCTAGATCAATAAAAATTAGAAAAATTATTCATAATTATAATATGATTTTGGTTTTACAATAAAAGTCTTGAAATAAATCTTCAAGAAATAACAGATCGATGAAAAATTTTCACATAGATTTTAAATATGTGGAAGGACATTATAGTGGTAATGACATTTGTTGTCAGAGCAATGGATTGAACTAGCGTGGCCCCGTAGAAAATAAGTTATGAATTAAGCGCAATGGCGCTGTTTCTTGGGTGGTAATCTCCCGATGTTCTGCAAGAGGGTCACGCCATTATTTTAAAACCTCTGGTGTACACTAAGAATCAAATGGGCAAATATGAAATTCCTCCATTAAATTACACATATGATTCACTAGAACCATATATTGATGCAAAAACAATGGAGATACACCACACAAAACACCATCAAAATTATGCAAACGGTCTAAATGCAGCCCTCGAGAGCATCAACGCCCTCACTCACAAAAATTACATTACTTCAATCTTGTCTGATTTGACTACCGTGCCAGACCAAATACGAAATGCAATAAATTTTCATGGTGGAGGGTTCGATAATCACAGACTATTCTGGGAAAGCATGAAACCAGGCGGCGGAGATGAACCTGGTGGAAGACTAGGAGATGAAATTAAAATTTATTTTGGTAGTTTCAAAGAATTTAAAGAAAAATTTTCCCAAGGAAGTTTAGCTATTCAAGGAAGTGGTTGGGGGTGGTTAGTTTACAATCAAGCATATTCGAAATTAGAATTCAAGGCGATGCCAGATCAAACAAGCCCTTGGACACTTCGATTAATACCGCTTCTTGGTTTAGATGTATGGGAACATGCATATTATTTGAAATATCAAAATAGGCGTGCAGACTATATTGATTCATGGTGGAATGTTGTTAACTGGTCTGAAATAGAAGAGAGATTTTTACGTGTTGGAACATAGAACCGTAAAATTTTTAAAAAACGAGCAATCTCGTACTGATTAATTGTTATGATCGCTACTAGTAGAGTGCATAACCTTATTACCCAAAAATACATTCTATAATTTATAATGAAATTATATCTTGACTTTGAACCATGTGATGAATGTAAAACCCTAATAAAGGAAATTAGTGAAAGTGACCTAGTCTCCGATGAGCAGTCAAAGGAAGAAGAATCCACTAAATTCTTGCGACATCTTACGTATAATCACAGTGAGGTAGTCAAGGCAATAATCAAGGACGTGCCAGTACAAAAAAGAAGACAAGAATTTGACTGGTTCAAATAGACGTAGTTTAGGTTAGGTATTTTTCAGATTCTTTTTTGGGCGGATTCTAACTATGGCCTCCTTTTTTATAAAATCGATTTTTAAATCTGAAAACATTGAGACATAGGTAGTTAATTGCTTATTGTTATCATTGTGAATTGAGCCGGCCCTTTTTATCAAACCTGCATGGATCAAGGAATTGATTTTTCTATATCCTGATGTCTTTGGAATTTTACATTTAGTTAAAACCTCGCTAATTGATTTTGGATTGTTTACTAATGTCATCAAAATACTCCTCTTATCATCATCCGCAAGGGCATACAAAATGGTTTTAGCATGCGCCCTGCTTTCTATGGTTATCCACCCCTGTTTATTTTTGTATAATTCGAACTTCTCCTTCAATCCCATGATGTAGTCAAAACACCTATTAAATATAACATTATTTCGCATAGTAAATCTGCACAATATTTTTTAATTACTTTCAAGGAGTGTTCCTAGAATGAACCTAAAGGCAATATCTGGCATTTCTATTGTGGTTTTGTTGCTTGGTATTACAGGTTTAAGTTCTCACGTAGCCCTTGCTTTAGGCACAAATGACTCTCTCATTCTAAAAAAGGACCTGAGGGTAATAATGAATGAATACAAGGCTACTGTAACAAAAGCAAAAGCAGAACTATTATCTTCTATTAAAAAGGCAAACTCTGATGCAAAACTAGCAGTACAAAAAGGAGTTCCTATGGACGAAATAAATGCAATAACAAAAGCAACCATTGCCAAAGCAAGAGCTGATCTAAAACTTGATATTCAAAAGGCAAAGATTGAGGCAAAGGCTGCCTTACTAGAACTAAAGGCGGCAGTGGACAAAAACAACCAATCATAAAATTTGTGCTATCTGAATTAATTTTTTTTTGCTAATGAGTTAGTACAAATGAGTTTAAATGAGGAATTTCTATGAAGAAGCTATCTGTATTGGTTGAGCATTGTGTTTTGAAAGATCTTTATGTATAACCGCATGTGCCTCTCGTGTGAAGGTCAAATTACATGTGTAACATTTCCATGCTGTCATACTCATACTACAATTATACATTTTTTATATATAAAATCAGCGTAGGAATTATTCTTTTACTTTCTTACTTCATTGTCTACGGCATCTGCCATCAAATCCAAATCATCAAAACTTCCAAATTTTTGATACGTTAACCTTTCCAAAGTTTGCAACACACTTTTTACAGCACGATATTGAGGTATTTGTGGATCGTTTATCTCACCATATAATCCGATGCCTTGGATGTCATTTGATTTTGCAAATCCTAGAATCAGACCATTAAATCCTGTTATCAATGACTGCTGGGGAGTTATGTCTACTCCAAGTTTGCTTACTTGGTCAGTTAATTCAGGTGAGGTTGTTGTAACAAACGTTCTTGGATTTTTACCTAAAACGTGATTTGTATGAAACGCACCAAGAGTGTAGATTAGCCTAACTTCATATTTTTTGGCAATATTTATGACATCTTGACATAATTTGTAAAGATCCTCGTTGTTTTCTGGCTGACCTCTGCCTCCCCCGAAAACTATTAGATCTTTACCATACCTGTACTCCCATTTTTCTTGATAATAGTCAATGTACCCTCCCTTATCTACAACATAGGGAGGATACGATGATGAGACATAACGAAATAATCGTGTATTCAAATTATCGTTGATAAGATCAACTGCTGTACTGCCTACATTTCCCATGTCTTGCATGGCAGCAATTACTATAGGTTTTTTCAGGTCTGGTTCTTCTACTTTAACAAATTCCATGTTCCAGCTTTTGTACTACATGTAATTAATACTTCGGGTATACGGCAAATTATTTTCGTGTTACTTGATACACAGCACCGTATTCTTGTGTACCTGATTCGCCATTTACTAATCTGTAATTGTATGAATCAAAAGATTTTACGATCTCATACAATGCTTCATCTATCACTACTCCATTTGGTGGTGCAAATCGGTTAATTTTTGCGCATTTATTTACGGTAGAACCAAAAATGTCGTCAATCGCGGAAGTGGCAATTTTTGCAACTCTTACAGAACCATAGGTTGCGCTGATTCTGTAATCAAATGCGGGAAGTCCTTCTTGCTGCATTTTTTTGCTAATGTGAGTATTAAGCTCACCAATTTTCAGGCAACCTTCTAATGCGTCCTGAATGGCACCTTTATCGCGTGTATTGGTTTTTGGGAAGTAAAACAACAATGCATCTCCAATGTTTTTTACTACAATGCCACCGTGATCCCCGATCCAGATGGCCATAGAGTTAAGAAATATACTATAGAATTTACTTGATTCCAAATCCGTCAAGTTAGCAGTCAATTTGGTAGATCCTATGACATCAAGAAAACAAACAAAGTAATTTTCACTTTGATCAGAAAATTGTAACAGCACGTCTTGTTGTTGTTTTATGATATCTTCTCTTTGTCTAATGGCAATTAATGATTCTTGTATCTTTTTTGCCATTACATCAAAGGATAAGGATAGTTGGCCAATCTCATCATTTCTTTTTATGTTAGTTCTAATGCCAAAGTTCCCATTTGCTATCTCGTTTGCTGCATCACGTAACTTGATTATTGGTCTGGAAAGTCGCTTTGATAAGATGTAAGCAAGTATTACCATCACAATTGTAATCACAACTCCAGCAAGAAAGATCTTGTTTTGAAGGCTCAAAACAGGTTCAAACGTTTCAGATTCATCCTTTTCTGCAAGCAAAACAAATCCCAAATCTTTTGCGCAATAGGAAAAACCATAGATTGGAACTCCTCTGTAATCTTTGTACAATCCACCCATGCTGTCACCTAGTTCAAAACATGTTGGAACGGGTAGAGTGTTTATTACTTGATGAAATGCAGCATCTTTTACAAACCGTGATTCTGAAACCATCAGATGATCTTTGTTGACAAGATAAACTTCGCCAGTGTTACCTAATCCGCTTTTGGTTAACAGAATTTTGTCAAGTTCTACAGTGCTGGTTTCTGCAATTAAAACTCCGATTGGCTCCTTGCCTTCTGTTCCAAAAATAGGTGAGACTATAACCAGTTCGCGACCACCTTGAAAAGTTGGTTCTATCTCAACAAGAGGCTGAGTTAGTCCTTGAACAAATCGAGGATCTTTTGAAAAATCAGGATTTTCAATCCTGCTTAAAGAAAAGTAGAGAGTTCCATTATTTCCAACAATTTTTACATCTGCTAAACCAATTGAATAACCGACCAACTCGCGAAATGCTTTGACCTCAGTAAAAAAATCACGTTTTTTTTCTTTAATTTTTGAATCAAAATTAGAATCATCTCGTATGTTGTTTAATTCATTGACTAGACTGTGTACCATGGGTGCAGTAGCTAAGATTTGTATGTCCTTGATCCTGGTATAAAATAAAGTTCTAACTGCTTCACCTCTTATCGTTGATTCGCCCGTTAACTGATTTTCTACTCCTTCTTTGAGAGTATTTTGTGCAAAGTTATAGCTTAACACTGCTATGGTGACAAGAGTAATAGCGGATACTATCATCACTAATGAAATTAGTTTTTTATCTAAGCTAAATGAAAGCCTATTTGGCAATAAAATTGCTGAACTCCCATACTTACTTTAATGTTATTCTACTTATCACTATCGAGACCAACTCAATGAAATAATTATCTACCTCGTTTTTTATCTTTGACCCATTATTTTTTGCGTTCATTGGAGCACAAGTTGACTTTAGAGGAGTTAATTCTGAGGTCTTGATGCTCAGTGGTATCACTAGAGCAATTGCTATGACTACAAAATTCTTTGGATGTGGAATACCTGCTATGTTGTTTCTCAAGGACAGAAGAAAATCAATGCAGGTGGGAATAGGAATGATCTCACGAGGAGAAGTATTGTGGTTAAAATCAAGTTACAAAAAGGAAAATTTACCACAATCATAGCTATCTTGGATTGTTCCTTCTAATTTACATACTAATCTTAAATTCACTAGCCTGCCTATTGACTAATAAAAATTCAATAATTGTTTACTGGAAGTAACATTCAATTAAACAAATCGTTCATATATCATATGATGAGTCTTGATGAAAACGTTCTATCACAACTACAACAAGATTCAGAAAAACGGGAATATCGTCTTTACTATCAAGATAAAATATATCAATTAAAGGATGTTGTTATTACTAAATCTGTGATGCCAGTTAACAAACCAACTACTAGAGGAGGAGTATATTCGGTAAATGGTATGGAGTACAAAATTAAAGGAACAATTCTTGATTTATCGCTTAGAGAGTTTATTTCTAAAATGATGCTTGGACCTAATCCTGAATTTCAAGAAATACCTATAGAAACTTACCTGGAAATAG
>JBGOUS010000021.1:0-9554 GCA_041477675.1 Nitrosopumilaceae archaeon | reverse complement strand
GGCACTAAAAACAGGTAATGTCATCTTAACAAAATTTGAGTTTAAAATTCTTGAAACTCTATCCATTAGCGTTTCATGATTTTCAAGTCTAGTTTTTACTGTGTCTATTTGTGATTGTTCTAGTATTATTTCGTTGGAATCTATTTCTTCTGCAAATTTTTGTTGTGTTGTATTAGGTGATGAATCAGATTTAATTTCTTTTAGCAGGTCATCAGTGAATCGTTTTACAAAATTTTAAAATTCTTCTTCTGCTTCTTTTTTATATTTGTCAAATTGTCTGTAACCCTTACTTTTGAAAAGAGCTTGTTTTACAATTTCTTTACCAGGTTTTGTACCTAAAAGTGCATCCTTACTAAAAATAGATTCATCTTTGCCACTCACATAATGGCAAATCTTGTTTTATTATTTATGCATTGAGTTACTTTAGAGTTATTTGGAATAAATTAGGATGTAAGATGAAGAAAAACATGGAAGTTATTGATGTATTATTAGAAGCATCAAAACGAGTATATGATAATGTAAAATCCCTCGCAGGAACTAAAGAATCTGGTGGAGATTTTGGTAGAGGAGCAGGAGGAGACATATCAAGAAATATAGACATGATTGCGGAAAAAACAGTTCTATATTATCTAAAAGAGATAAAATTCGAATGTGTAGTTCTTGGTGAAGAATGCGGCAGAGTCGAACTTTCTAAAAATCCAAGAGGTTTTATCATCATGGATGCAGTTGATGGTTCCACAAATGCCGTAAGAGGATTACCGTTTTTTTGCTGTTCTCTTGCATTTGCCACGGATAATAAGCTTAGTTCCGTTACAGATGGAGTAGTAATAGACCTTTCAAGGGGAGATATGTATTATGCAACAAAAGGCAAGGGTGCTTTTCTAAATAGAGAGAGAATTTCTGTCAATAAAGATAAAAATCCAATCTATTTTGTTTTAGGTCTTGACATTTCTGGAATTTCGCCAAAGGTGCTTGAAGCACTATCGCCAATAATCGCATCTTCAAACCACATTAGGCATTTTGGTGCAAATGCACTAGAATTTGGAATGCTTGCTAGAGGTCTTATCGATGTATTTATTGACCTGAGAGACAAAATACGAGTCACGGATATTGCAGCAGGCGTTCTAATTGCCTTAGAAGCTGGAGGATATGTTGTTGATAGAAATGGAAAACATCTTGATTCTGATCTAGGGTACCATAACAGGTTTTCTTTTATTGCAGCTGCAAATAAAAAAAATCTTGATGAAGTATTAAGCAAACTGAATCATAATTAATTATGAAAAGACAATTGTTTTTCTTTTTCATAACAGTTAGTGTTTTCAAAAAATGAAATGGCGCCCTTGGCGGGATTTGAACACGCGTCGAGGCCGTGACAGGGCCCCATTCTAGACCGGGTTTTACGAGGAATGGATTTCTCCATGCCCCACTATACTACAAGGGCGTCGGAATAAGCTGAACGAAAATCCGAGTTTAAAGGTTTCTATTAAATCAAAAAATTTTGTAAAAGACTAAATTATACACAACTATCAGACTTCGCATTGGGTTCGTAGCTCAGCCAGGTAGAGTACCGGACTTTTAATCCGGCTGTCCGGGGTCCGAATCCCCGCGAACCCGCTAACCATTTTATTACGCATGAAAAAAGAAAATTTGTTGAACAAATTTTTCATTTTTTCCTTACTTTTGTTGGGGAGTTTTTTAATACAAACAGTATTTGCACAAAATGAAGTTCTCGTTGGACCACATCCGGAAAATTTTGAGATCAGTACGGAACATCCAACGTATAATTATACCTACACGGAAGGGCATGAAAATATTCGAATATTTGTAAGAATTTCAGACATACTGCCAGATGAAAAGATCGATATAAAATCAGTTTATTCTAGAGGTCCTCATACTTTTATGGACACATATTCGATCTGTGGGGACATTATCTCAATAGATTGTTTTTCTAGAGTAGGTGATGATGTCTATGTTGTAGAAAGTAAGAGACAATACGGAGATCTTTTTGGACAATGGTCTCTTGATGCAAAATATGGAGATTATCATGCAGCAACCACATTTGATTTGACCACATTGAATGCATTCGAATTAGATGTAGCTAATGAGGAATACACACTTAAAGATCTAAGAGAGACCGGACTTGAATTAATATTTCTAGGATCTAAGATTTCAAACCAGACAACACTAAAACTTGAAATTTTTAAGATCAATGATGACAAACAAAAATCTGTTTTTGAGCATAATGTTGATGTAGAAACTGTAGGCCAACCTCCTTATTTTAATAGACTTCCGATTACATTTTCAAAAGTTCCTTTTAGTGCAGGCATGTACAACATTACTGCTACTTGGGGAGAACTTTTTGATTCAGCTACCTTTAAAATTATAAATACAGAAATTGTAGATCAAGTGCCACAAAATAGCAAGGGATGTTTGATTGCTACGGCTGCATTTGGATCAGAGCTTTCACCACAAGTACAGATTTTAAGAGAGTTTAGAGATTCTAAGGTCTTATCAACAATTTCTGGCACAAGTTTCTTGCAAGTTTTCAACGCATGGTATTATTCTTTTAGTCCAACTATAGCAGATATGGAAACACAAAATCCATTGTTACAAGTAATAATTAGAAATGGTCTCTATCCACTTATTGGAATTCTAGAGATTTCTCAAATTCCTACAGTTTTAGGGGGTGAGACAGGTATCATAGTAACTGGGTTTATTGCAAGCACATTAATTGGAACTGTCTACATGTGGCCAATATCAACTAGATTTGATTTTGCCAGATTTTTTAAACAAATCGTTTTTGTGATTATAACAAGTTTGGGATTGATATCATGTGGCTTAGTATTTGCAAATAATACCCTTCTAGTGGTTTCAACTGTAGTTTTTGTCCTAGCTTCACTTACACTTGGCATAGCATTGGCAAGCAAGATTCTAAGTATCGTCAGAACCAAAAATAAAAAGAGGGCTAACTAACTTAGGTTTAGTTCTGGGAATTCTGCTTGTTTAACTCCCAAATCATGTTCGAGCGTTCTAATTTTTTTAGCGTATTCGGTCATTTTTGCGGTATCAGACTGCACTTTGGCAATCTTGTAACCTCTCCACGCTTTCTTTAGAGCTCCCCATGTTTGACCTGCAGTGTAGTTAGGTTTTTCTGATTGTGGGTGTATGAATTGAAACATACTGTATGCCTCATTACGGGAATTTTTTATCTAGAGGTATGTGAACCAAAGTCAATGGAAAAGTCAAGATTACTACATCAAAATCCAGTTTTTACGGTGAGGAGTTTTGTAAAAAAATTAGATTAACGTAGTATTCAAAAATTATTTTGTTACTGTTCTTATCTTCGCAGCAAGATTTTCAAAGGCAACTTTAACCTCGTTTGTTCTTTTGACAGTTCCCGATCTATATGCCTGAATCTTTTTTTTCCTGTCTAAAATCATGCGTTGTTGTTCTGACTTGCCTGAAGAACCATGAGATGTTCTTTGTTCAAGTGATGAATGCACATTCATTGATTTTATTATTCCGTACAGTTCTTTTGGATTCATTTTATACTCACCAAGAGATTTTTTGATTTCAGACAGAGGAAGTGATGAGAGGGGCTTTTTCAGATTGGAGGCAGTTTGTACTAGTTGACCAACAATCTTGTGGGCAGTCCTAAAAGGTAGTCCCTTTTTAACAAGATGTTCTGCAATATCTAATGAAACAGAAAAGCCTGAGTCTATTGCTTTTTTCATTTTATGCTTATTAACTTTCATTGTTTTCAACATGGCATTGTTTACCAAAAGTGTGGATATTGCAATTTTTGAAGCGGGCCAAATCGATGTTTTAATCTGCTGCAAATCTCTGCTATATCCTGAAGGTAGACCTTTGATGTTTGAAAGAATTGCCATTTGATATCCAATTACTTGAGCAGTTTTCCCACGTGTAAGCTCAAGTATATCTGGGTTCTTTTTTTGTGGCATGACACTTGATGTTGATGCAAACTTGTCTGAGAGTTCTATGAATGAAAATTCTGATGTTGACCAAATGATAAAGTCTTCCGCAAGTCGACTCAGGTTTGTCATAAGAATCGCAACCTGTCCTACATATTCTGCCACAAAGTCACGAGTGCCAGTTGCGTCAATAGAATTTTCAACTAGACCCTTGAATCCAAGCATCCTTGCAGTACTTTGCCTATCAATTGGCAAGCTTGTTCCTCCTACAGGTCCTGCACCAAGTGGAGATTCATTTACTCTACCATATGTCACATAGAATCTGTCTAAGTCCCTAAACAAAGCGTCAGCATATGCAAGTAGATAATGTGAAAAAACTCCTACTTGAGCTTGCTGAAGATGTGTATAAAGCGGCATTATTGCATCGCTATTTTTTTCAGCTAAAAATACGAGTGTTTCTATGATGTCTAAAAGACAAGAACATATTGTGTTAATATCGTCTCGAATTTTCATTCGGATATCAAGTGAGACTTGATCATTTCTTGAGCGTGCAGTATGCATTTTGCCACCAGCCTGCTTTCCAGCTTTTTTTATAACTAGAGATTCTATTAGCTCATGGATATCTTCAGAATCTGATTTTATTGATAGATTTTCTTTTTTTAATTTTTCAAGAGCCCATAAAATTTTTGCAGCATCTTTTTTTGTGATTATTTTATTTTCATAAAGCATTATTGAGTGAGCTTGACTGCCCCAAATGTCATATAGTGAAATTTCTTTATCTTCTGAAATTGATGAAAGATAGTCGAGAGTGTATTCATCCAAATTTTCAGTAAATCTAGATCGGTACATTAATTTAGAAATTAGAATGGTTATATATAGCATAGACGTTTTTTTATTATGGCGCAAGAAAGTCAGCAATTAAGAAGAATGATTTTTGACGAATTGACAAAAATTGTAGATCCTGAAATAAATGTCTCCATAATGGAACTTGAACTTATAGACAACATAGACATCAAGGATTCAGCCGTGAAGATAGATTTACACTTAACAAGCCCCTTTTGTCCAGCCATATTTGGTTTTAAAATAGCTCAAGACGTACATGATAATTTGTTAAAGATTGACGGTATTGATGATGTCAAGTTGAATGTTTCAAATCATTTCATGGCAGAAGCAATTAACAATCAAGTAAACGCAAGCAAGAATCCAAAAAAACCTTAGTTATTTTCTAAATCCTAGCATATATCCTCGGAGTAATTGTATTCCCATGGCAGGATCAACCCCTTTTGGACAAACTTGGCTACACGAGCCAGCAAAGTGACATCGCCATATTCCATGTGAATCATCTATTATTTTTAGCCGATCTTTTTTACCAGTGTCCCTGTTATCTGCGACATACCGGTAAGCTTGAGCTAGTGCTTGTGGTCCAACAAATGAGGAGTCCGTAGCCATGGTTGGACATGCAGAATTACATAATCCACATTTTATGCAATATGAAAACTGCAGATACTCTTCAACTTCTTTTGGAGTTTGTAGAAATTCTTTTGTGTCTTCAGTTACTTCTGAATCATCTCTGATTATGTATGGTTTTAGTTTTTTATGTGTAGAAAAGAATTTTGTAAAGTCTACTACCAGATCTCTAAGAATGGGATAATTATTCATTGGTTCTACTGTGACTACATTTGAATTAAGTTCTGAAATTTTTGTATAACATGCAAGAGCTGGCTTTCCATTTATTTTCATTCCACAAGATCCACATGAGGCTTGTCTGCAAGAATATCTTACTGCTACTGAGGGATCCAGATGTTGTTTTACAGCTAAAATTACGTCTAAAACTGTTGTCCATTTTTGAACAGGAACCTTAAACTCTATAAATGTTGCAGCTGGGTCGGTTTTTGGATTGAATTTTGAGATTCTCAGAGTTATTGAATTAGTAGAAGAACCTATTGTTGAAGGGAACTCATCAGAAAGTTTTGGGGTTATTGCAGCCATGTTACATTCCAAATCCTGCCATCAATATAGTTCTAGATCCGTAGGTGACAAGTACAGCAATGGCAGCAATACAACCATAGTTAACAGCTTTTTCATATCCAACACCTTGTTTTAATTCTAATAGTATCACTCTTAATCCATTAAATCCGTGTACTGAAAGCAAGATGAGTATTAATTCTAGCATAATTGCATATGGTAAAAAGTGATAATTTGTTATCACACTTTCGTATTGTAAAGATTCAGAAAAATTCTGTGTCATTCTGAATAGGATGTGTATCGCTACAAGTACTACTGCCCCTAGTGCTGTACCATAATGTATTTTCATGATTACGCTTTCTTGCATTTTACTCACCAAATAAAACTGCCAAGCCATACATCATTGCCAATGCTGCAAGTCCGATTGAGGCTAAGATACACAGTTTGTGTCTTGAGTTTAACGACGCTGGTTTGTATGGATAGTCAGGTCTGCCTGGTTTACCAACTCCCACACCCCCATGACCAAGCATTACTCTTATTCCGTTTGCAGTGTGAAAGACACACATTCCTATAACTATGGTAAGTATGATATGACCTTCTGTAGTCTGAGTGAGCTCTAACATTTTTTGCCATGCTTCTTTACCACTAACGATTGAACTTGTTTCAAAGACATGAGCTATAAAGTATACCAGTAATCCTAGTCCAGTAAGACGCATAAGCCAGTATGCAACCCGTTCTAGACCATATCTACCTGGATTTAGCCAACCTTTTATTCCCTCACGATTTGATTGTCTTTCCACTAGTATTTTCTCTCCACAGGCTTGTATTTAGTAATAGTGACGGGATGTTCTTTCAGAACAGGTTCTTTGATATCATAATAAGCAAGAGTGTGATGTAAGAAGTTCTTATCATCTCTTGCCGGATAATCTGTCCTTGAATGAGCACCTCTAGATTCTTTTCTCTCTATTGCTCCAACCAATATAACTTCAGCAATGCGAAATATAGAATCAAGTTCCATAACGTTTGTAAAATTAGTATTATACTCACTTGCTTTATCATCAACATGCTTCCATGTTTTTTCTTTTAAGTCACGTAGTTTCTTTAACCCATCAACCAAGTCTTTTTCATTTCTAAACACGTAAGCTTTTTCATTCATTATATCAGTAACTTGTTGCTTTACTTCGTATGGATTTGCATCTCCATGGCCACGGAATATTCCATCGTAGATTCTTTTTTCTTCTAAATCTACAAGGTGTAAAGGAAATGGTGATGTTTTAGCATTTAAGACATATCTTGCTGCAAGTTCACCTGTAATTTTTCCCCAGACAATACACTCACTTGTAGAGTTGGCGCCCAATCTATTTGCCCCATGGGTACTATTACACGCTGCTTCTCCAGCAGCCCATATTCCCTGAATTTCTGTGGCACCGTCAATATCAGTATGAATTCCACCCATCATGTAATGACATACTGGTCTCACATCAATTGGCTCAATACTTGGATCAACTCCTGAAAACTTCATAGATATTTCTCTAATTGCAGCAAGTTTTTCTTTTATTACATTATCACCTAAGTGTCGGAGATCTAGTTTTAGACAGTCCACTCCTGTTTCATTTTTAAAGCCGCGACCATCAGACATCTCAGTCATCATGGAACGAGAAACTATGTCTCTCGGCGCAAGCTCCATTAATCCTGGGGCATACCTTTTCATGAACCTTTCACCATCCTTGTTGATAAGATAACCACCTTCACCTCGTGCTCCTTCAGTAATTAGTATGCCAGAAGGCAGAATTCCCGTAGGATGGAATTGAACAAACTCCATGTCTTTTAGTGCAATGCCTGCTCTGTATGCCATATCAAGTCCATCAGGTGTTGATGAAAGTGCGTATGTTGAATAGCTATAAACTCTTCCTGCACCACCTGTTGCAATTATCAATGCTTTAGCTTTTATGGTGTAAAAAGTTCCTGATGAAAGTTCGATTGCAGTTATTCCACAAAATCTCTGACCATCATGTATTATCGATGTTACAAACCATTCGTTGAAGAATTCAATATTATCAAACTTTTGGCAAGTATCATACAAAGTCTGCATTTCATAAAATCCAACTTTGTCTTGAGCATATGATGCCCTTGGAAAACTATAACCACCAAACTTTCTTTGACCTATTCTCCCATCTTCTCTGCGTGACCAAGGCATCCCCCAATGTTCAAGCTGATAAATTTCAGATGGTATTTCGCGTACTAGTCTTTCTACAACATCTTGATCAGCAAGAAAGTCACTTCCTTTTACTGTATCATACACATGTGATTCTAAGCTATCTCCTTCTTCAGGAAAAAGAACAGCTGCAGTTCCACCTTCTGCGGAAACAGAATGTGAACGCATAACTTGTAGTTTTGAAATTACTGCAATCTTGATGTTTGAGCTTGTCTTTGCAGCTTGGATTGCAGCTCTTAAACCAGCGAGCCCAGAGCCGACAATTAGCAGATCGTGTTCTATCGTGTCGGTCATATGTTTAGACCTCTACCTTTTCAAATTAGATAAATATGTCTTATGAAGCCTCTGTGCAAATTTGCATCGAATTATTAATATATATCACTAGTGATATCACTAGTGATGTTATCACAGTGGATACAGCGAGTTGGAAGTGTAGTTCCAAGAGGATTTTCAAGATATTTCATACTTGAAACTCTAAAGAAACATGCTTGTACCGGTAAAGAAATAATCGACTTTGCAGTGAAACAAAGTGGAGGCAAATGGAAACCCTCTCCAGGGTTGATCTATCCCTTGCTTGGCAGACTTTTAGATGATAGTCTTATTGAAGAAACAAAAGATGGAAAATATCAGATAACTAGGAGAGGTAGAGCTATGACAGATGATCTTGAAACCCTAAATAACATAGTAAAAAATCAGCTCGACGTGATGTTTAGAGTAGGAAGCATAGGAAAATTTGTCGCTATGGATCTTCTTGAACGCATAACTAGTATAGGAAATTCCCTTAGCTCTAATGTAGCAAATATGACAAAAGAAGAAACTACGAAATATAAGAAATTCCTAGAGTTGGAACTTCATAAATTAGAATCATCGGAAAGAAAATCCCGTGACAAAGAGATTAAAATTAATTAAACAATAAATAATTGTCATTAACACTATCAACAGTTGCCAACTCTTAGAAAATTACTATATGATAATTCTAAACCGTTTGTTGTCCCGGGGGTATATGATGCCATAGGAGCAAAAATTGCTCAAAAAATAGGTTTTGAAGCCATGTTTCAGACAGGATATGGTACTTCAGCCACGCTCCTTGGAATGCCAGACTATGGATTTGTTGGAGCTACAGAAACTGTAGAAAATGCTCGTAGAATTTGTACAGCAGTATCTGTTCCAGTAATTGTAGATGCAGATACGGGATATGGAAACCCTCTTAGTGTTTGGAAAATAGTAAAAGAATTAGAATCTGCAGGAGCTTCTGGGATTTTTCTTGAAGATCAAAAATGGCCAAAAAGATGCGGGCACATGGCAGGAAAAGAGGTCGTACCAAAGGAAGAATATGTAGAGAAATTACAAGCTGCATTAGATGCAAGAAAAAGTAAAGAGTTCATAATTGTTGCAAGGACTGATGCAAGAGCCCCTGAAGGACTGGATGCGGCTATAGAACG
>JBGOUS010000191.1:0-2733 GCA_041477675.1 Nitrosopumilaceae archaeon | reverse complement strand
GTCCAGCAAAATGCTATTCTGATGAAGAAGGAAAAATAATACTACAACATGAAGGGTGTATAGATTGTGGAACCTGTTCTCAAGAAACAGAATGGAAACATCCTCGTGGTGAAAAAGGAATTCATTATCAATATGGTTAAAAGGATTAGAAACAATTGAAACTTCGCCTTTTTGGTTCTTAATTTTTTCGACTTTTAAATCTGTTAATAGATTACGTCATTTTAGGCCAGACTCACATGATTGCCCTAATTTTCTAAAAATATTATTTTGATTGAATGAAATTCACTTTATTGTATGATAGGATTTTTTATTATCAAAGACTGTATCTTATCTATGATATGCTTATAATCAGCATCTGGCTCAATACTCACTCGTAAATATTCGCCTTGATTAAATGAAAAAGTCAGTAGGATAGCTTTTTCGTATTTTACCATAGCATATTGGGAATCTCCTAATTGATTATGAAACATTTTGTAAGTTTCCCATCGCTTCATGTCATATCGTACTGAATTCGCCATTTCTTCTCTACTCAGGTGAGCAATCACATCAGCCTGATAACCGTCAGTTATTTTTTTATAATCGTCATCATACATACCTACGAACCTAACTGTTGGATCGATCTTTAAGATTTCTAATAAAAACTGACAATATTCCATGACTTGACACTATTCTTTTGACATATTAATTCTTCGTAGATTTTCAGTTTAGTTATCTTACGTGGCAAAAATTTTGGTTTTCATATGAATAATTTTAATTAAATCCTTAAAATCATTTCAAAATTTTCTCAAAATTAGACTAAGATGCAATCATCATCAGCACCATTGGAATTGTTTTTCTTAAAATGGTATACAAGAATTGTTGTATTTTGAGCATAATTTACTCACAAAAGGTAATTTTTCACAATTTTTTGGGTTTTGTAAACTTCCGCAGTATTGATACAATTCCCGTTCAAGTTTTTTTCTAAAGACTAGGCACAAAAATAAAGATATTACACTTTACATTAAAAAAATAGAATTATAGATCCCAGTTACATGCCATGCAGTATGGCTTTTTTGTATCGGGGTCTAAATCCAAGTCTTCTCTTGGATGATTGCAATTGGGGACAAGTTGTTTTCTTATTAATTGTAAATTTTCAATGTCAACCCTATCTGCTTCATACAGCATTTTTGCAACACATGTTCCTTCATCAAATGATTCGTAATGCCAATCATTTTTGAGTTGGGTCATGACTTTTTGTTTGTGGTATATCCACCAATCCAGAATTTCGATTCCTTTTTTGACAGTCATTGTCATCAAAAATTTGTTATTTTATAAAAATATGACGCAGCTTTTCTACTAACAGAGAGTCAAGTTTTAGCAATCCAACTTTCATTATTTATAAAAATTGTGTACCATGTTTGAAAATTCCATCTTTGGGAAAAAATAAAAATTTATGTTCAAATTTTATTCCATGCAGAGTTATTCCAAAATTCGTTGATCTGCTACTTGACAGGTTCAATGATGAAAGCCTTTCACTAGAAATAACAATTGACTCATGCCTTGATCATTCTGCTGTAAAAAAGTTTCAAAGTCACCGTTTAGCCATGCCTAAAGAGATATTTTCTCTATCTTTCTACACGAATAGCTTTAATTTTGGAATAGAGTAGAATTTCATCATGCATGATTTCTACCTCAATATCTTGGGAAGCGAATGGTTCATCATCGCTTTTGTTGTAATTGTTTTATTTTTGGGCTCAAAGCGATTGCCAGAACTATCAAAAAAGCTTGGCAAAGCAGTTGGGGAATATAACAAGGCAAAAACCATGGTTCAAAACGAATTCCAAAATGTCACTTCAAGTTACAACATTAACGTGCAAGGTCCAGTTGAAATAGAAAGACAAAAGCTTGAGATGATCGCAAAATCCCTTGGTGTAGATTTTTTAAACAAAAGTGATGACGAATTGAGAAATATTATTGCATTAAAGATGGGGAAAACCGATAGCGATCATGAAAATACCGCATAATTCTGGTCCTCCTCAACAAATTTAAATTTGATATATGGCTCTCTTGCAAGAAATGTTGCTACTTTACTTGGAGTTGCATATTGTGTAAGAGAAGGAGCCAAAAAATTGGACTCGGACTCGGATCTAATTTGTTCTGAAATAAAGAAATGAATATAACATAGCTCTACTGAAAAATATTGTCATGAGCATCGAACAATGGGTTGGAGAAAAAGGAAGCACCGATCCATTTGCTAGTGCAAGTAAACAAGTCAATGATGCATGTGATATTTTAGGAATTAAAGATCAAGGATTAAGAGATTATCTTATAATGCCAAACAAAGTCCTAAGGGTAAAAATTCCAGTAATAATGGATAATGGAAAGATTAGAATCTTTACAGGATTTCGTAGCCAACATAATAATGATCGTGGCCCATACAAGGGCGGTATTAGATACTTTGATCCTAAAGGCGGAGTCAAATATATGGAAAGAGAAGTCATGGCACTTTCTTCATGGATGACTTGGAAATGTGCAATTGCTAACATACCGTTGGGTGGAGGAAAGGGAGGAGTCTTTGTAAACCCAAAGAAAGAAAAAATCAGTTCTGGAGAGCTTGAAAGAATTACTAGAAGATTTGCATTTATGATTTCAGAAATTATAGGACCACAAAAAGATATTCCTGCACCAGATGTGTATACGACAGGTAAAGAAATGTCTCAGATAATGGATGTGTATGGAAAATTAAATGGCAAT
>JBGOUS010000080.1:0-5167 GCA_041477675.1 Nitrosopumilaceae archaeon | reverse complement strand
TGGAAGTCCAGTTGAATTCATGGAATCATATGAATATAAGTTACTAGCAAACATGATACTTACAGCAAAAAAACAGATGCCCGATTCTATTCCATTACATCTTTTTGGTGCAGGCCATCCCATGACAATTCCCCTTGCAGTTGCATTAGGTTGTGATACATTTGACTCTGCATCATACATGCTCTATGCAAGAAAAGATAGATACATTATGGATGATGTAACAGCTAGACTAGCTGAGATATCGTATTTTTCTTGTAGTTGTGAGATTTGTACAAAATACACTCCAAAGGAATTGCTTGCCCTTGAGAATGAAGATAGAATAAACAAGCTTGCATTGCATAACTTATTTGCAATAAAAGCTGAGGTCGAAAGAGTAAAAGAAGCAATTCATGAAGGAAGACTATGGGAATATGTTCTCAAAAAGGCCCGTTCACATCCAAAGCTTTTTGAAACTATCGATGTATTTACGGAGAATTCAGCATATTTTGCAGATAGAACTCCCAGATTTAAGGAAAAAGCCATTTTTCTCTTTTCAAAAGAGGATCAATTTAGACCAGAAGTTATATCTTTTCACGCTTTGGTCCGCAAATTCAAATGCAAAAAAGACACCCTTGTTATTGTACCAGATGGAACAGTCAGACCCTTTTATCTTTCAAAGGAATATAATGATCTGAAGAAACAGTTTATCAAAAAATATAATAGTATTCAATTTTGCCAGTTTAACCCATTTCTGGGAATAATTCCACTTGAGATTTCTGATATGTATCCCGCATCGCATTATGTCATGCCAAGAATACGATATGACCAAAACGAATATTCAGAATTTACAAAAACATGGAAGACCTTCTTTGTTAACAATAATTTTAAAACTGTATACGCAGCAAATGATGAATTTTTAAAACAGTACATAAATTTACTCCCTAAAAAAGTCAAAAAAATACCCATTAGCAGATAGTAAAATAAGAAAAAGGAGTGCGAACAGATTTCCGCTTATTTGCTTATTGCAGCGTCTTCTGCCCAGCCTTTTACAAAGACTCCGTTCTTGTGAAGAGGAACTGGTTGACCAGCTGTGTAAGTCATTGGTCTCATCCAAAATATGGATTTTGTCGGACAAACTCCGATGCATGCTCCATCAGAGATGCATCTTTCTGGATAAAAGACGAATGCTTTTCCTCTCTTCCAACCCTCAACAGGTTTTACACGGAGTACGTCTGGACCAAGTGAAGTACAGATCTCTACGCATAGTGCGCAGCCTATGCATCTTTGTTCATCAATGTCTGGAAGTATTGCTATTGGCATTTTATCTTCTCTTTTTGATAATGTCATGGTTTGCTATTTAAACCATCTGTAAAATCCATAACAGAGTTATAGAATTTTTTCAATAAATAAAATAAAATAAAACAGAAAGTTAGTATTGTGTTTGATTACTTCTTAATCTGGCGTATAGCGTCGATTTGACCACTAGTTATCCAGTCAAGTAATTCAGCAGATGTAGGATTTAGATCGCCTTTTTGATTCATCATATTGTGTACCCAAACCCAATTTATCTGATTTAGTAATGGCTTGTTTCCCTCATCACCCTTGCGAACTTTGTCTCGAAGGTCTTTTGGGATTGTACTCCACCATTGTTCGTAGGTTCTACCCATGGACAGATCATTTTAGTTGATCTAATTAAGTCTTTTGTAAATTATCTAAATAATAGTATGATGTATAAAAAACGCTAAACGTTTAAAGGTACTTTGAAAAGACTTTGAATTCTTGCAGGTTAAAGTTCTTGGTGCGGCTCAAGAGGTAGGCCGATCGGCATTTCAAGTTAATTGTGATGGAGCAAATTTTCTTTTGGATTATGGTGTTCTTTTGGGAAAAGAACCACAATATCCAATGCATGTAAAACCTAGGGACATAGATGCTGTCGTTATCACTCATGCCCATCTTGACCATTCTGGTTATGTACCATCGCTTTTTGTGAATGGAAAAAACGATGTTTATGCGACTCCACCGACGTTAGAACTATCTAAGCTATTAATTGAGGATATGATTAGACTACAAAAGAATTTTTTTCCTTTTGAACTGCCAGAGGTCATTAACATGATAAAACATTCTAAAGAAATAGAATATAGAGAGAAAATTAAGAAGGGTAATGCATCTTTTGAACTTCGTGAATCAGGGCACGTGGTTGGCGGAGGGGCAGTAATTGTAGAGTCTGAAAATAAAAGACTCTATTATACAGGAGATATTAATCCAAGAGGTTCACGCATGTTGCGTGAGGCAGATTTTAATTTTGATGAAATCGATTTGTTAATCATGGAAAGCACTTATTCACAGACTGAACAAACGCCACGAAATGAAACTGAAGAGGAATTCATGGAATTTGCATATGATGTACTTGATAGAAAGGGAACTTTGTTTGTACCGGCTTTTTCAGTAGAAAGATCTCAGGAGATTGCTTGTGTGTTAAAAAACGCTAAATTCAAACACAAGGTCATAATGGATGGAATGGCAGTAAAGGTAAATGAGATAATGCTTCGCTATCCAGAATACCTACGTGATCCAAAAGTTTTTGCTGATTCAATTCATCAAGCCACGTGGATTAAAGGAGAAAGAGAACGAAAGGATGCATTGAAAGAACCATGTGTAGTGATATCTCCAGCTGGAATGCTTGTTGGTGGTTCAGCGGTATACTACTTACAACAGCTTGCACTTGATAAGAGAAATGGTATTGCAATGGTATCATACCAAGGAGAAGGAACCCCTGGTAGAAAATTAATTGAGACTGGTAAAGTCAATGTTCGTGGGAGAGATGTTAAAACTGAAGCAGTCGTTAAGCAATTTGAGTTTTCTGGCCACGCTGATAGAAACGATCTTTTCGAGGTTGTTAGGAAAATAAAAGGAAATCCAAAGATTTTGACTGTTCATGGAGACAGAGATTCTTGTACAAAATTTGCATTTGAGGTACGTGAGAGATTTGGATTTGATGCATATGCTCCAAAAGCTGGAGAAGTAATTTCTATTTAATATGCAAGAATTACATGAAATAGATCTAGATACAACCTTTAACAGCGGTCAAGTTTTTCTTTGGGATAAAATTGATGACGCATGGTTTGGTGTCAATGGTTCTGAAATTTTAAAGGTTACTCAAGATCCGTTTGAGATCATCTCTTCGGAAAAAAAAACATCTAATTTTTTCAGACAAGATGACAACATAAAAAAAATTCTACAGAGTATAAGAAAAGACAAGCTTGTAAGAGATACCACCTTGCGTTTTCCCGGATTAAGACTTTTAAGACAAGATCCCTTTCAGTGCTATATTTCCTTCATTTGCTCTTCAAATGCCTCGATTCCAAACATAAAACAAATGTTAAAAAAAATTACAAAGAGATTTGGTAAGAGAGTAAATTTTAATGGCCATGAATTTCATAACTTCCCCACGCCTGAAAAACTTGCGAATTCCACCATTAAAGAACTTTTATCGTGCGGATTAGGTTTTAGAGCAAAGTATGTGAATAAAGCATCG
Source organism: Nitrosopumilaceae archaeon (assembly GCA_041477675.1). Classification (GTDB taxonomy): domain Archaea; phylum Thermoproteota; class Nitrososphaeria; order Nitrososphaerales; family Nitrosopumilaceae; genus UBA8516. The sequence continues at coordinate 1,653 of JBGOUS010000080.1, read as the reverse complement.
CATGATATTCTCTCAGGAAAAATAGATTTTGATTATTTAAAAAAAATAGATTACAAAACTGCAAAGGACATTCTCATAGAGGTATCCGGTATAGGCGATAAGATTGCTGATTGCATACTTTTATTCTCACTTGAAAAGATCGAATCTTTTCCCATAGATAGATGGACACTACGAATTTTACGCAAGTATTATTCTGATATATTTGATGAATCAATTACTAGATCAATTACTAAAAAACGATATGAAGTAATACATGAGAAAACCGTTGGGCATTTTGGTCCATTTGCTGGTTATTCACAACAATTTCTTTTCAAAATGGAAAGAGAACTAAATAACAAAAAATGGTTGTAAAAAGCTCTTAATATGGTAGCCCTAGCCAACTTCTTGGGCCTGTAGCTCAGCATGGATAGAGTGCTGGACTTCTAATCCAGTGGTCAAGGGATCGAAGCCCTTCGGGCCCGCTTTTCGTTTCTAATTTATTTATCACTAAGATATGAGATATTGAATATGAAAGATGTTGAATTGAAATTGGAAAATTTAAACATAATTCCCCATAGTGAAATAAAAGGAAGAATTGATGTCAGATATCAAGGAAGATATGATGGTATAGTAATTAATACTCAAATCTTAAACTCCAACCAACTTATAATCTACAAGTCATTTAATGGTAAACCCATTTCCCAAAATCTATCAAGATTATTTATAAGCAAAGATAACATGCCTGAAAATAAAGCAGAGTTCACAGCTATAATAGAATTCAAACCCTCCGAACCTCATGATGTAAAGTTTCGTATTTCTATTATTCAGGAGCATAAGGAAATTGAAAGCGATATAATTTTTGCAAAACTCTTAGTCTAGAATCTTTTTTCAGTAATTATTATTTTACCTTTCATCCAAGGATGTGGTTCACAGTGATAAGAGATTTCTGCCGGTTGAGTAAACAAAAACTCGTATTTTGTACCAGGCATCACTACTCCTGGTGAACCAAAATCACCAGAAAATTTGTCTTTAAAAGGAGTATCGGGAGTTACGGTATGTGGTGTTTGGTCTGTGTTTTCCCATCCAACTTTGTTATTAAGAGAAAGCTGAATATCTTTAACCAATTTTGGTATAAAATTGTCTTGTTGTTGTGGATTAGACGCACCAGGAACCATTTTTATTTCTGTTACTTCTGGTGGATTTAGAACCTCTTCAGCAATTTTTGGTTTAGCAGTAAGTTCTGGAATATAATATAATTGATAATATGAAATGCCAGCAGCCATTCCAACTATCATTGCAATTATAGCTATACCATAAGCATGGCTAGATGTTGGCTTGCTCAACGATTCATAATCCTTCTTACTAGTCTTATAAAGCTATTCGATTAAAAAGTTTAAGAAAAAAAAATTATGTTCTTTTTACTTTATCTTCAGACAATATTTCATTAACAGTTCCCATTGTAGACATTGACTTTATTTCTGGTACCACTCGTTTTGTTTCATCGGGCGTGTCAGATGGTGATTTATTCTCTTCTGGAATCTTTTCTAAAATCTCCTTCGCACGTTCAAAGTCTCTTCCTGCAACTATAGCAGCAAGACTCATTAGGAGAGCCTTACCATGAGGTTCTTTTAAAGTATTTTGAAGCTCTTTGAAAAAATATCTATCGCTTTTTAT
>JBGOUS010000166.1:0-3230 GCA_041477675.1 Nitrosopumilaceae archaeon | reverse complement strand
TTTTATCAAGAGTAAAAAATTCTTTTTAAAATTTACCCTTCCAATCATAGGTAGAATTTGTTTCGTAGTTTGAGATCTATTCCTACTTTGGATCTCTATTGCATGTGGCGTTTGTGTGCATAGGCACAATAGTATTTGTGACATATGGAACTAGTGGATTAATTCTAAGGAAATGTAACGGTTTCAATAGCAAAAAATCACTATTTTCATGTGATTTCATAAACTACATTTAGACTACAATTGTAAAACATCTGATTTCCAAATTTGTGAGACCAATCATAAATAGAAAAATAACGCATAATTTCCTGTGTCGAATCAAGAATAAATCATGGTTGCCGGATAACCAATAATCATTCTTTGTTCCTTGCTTTAACAGCTAAAGCGAGTTATTTTTTGGATGCAATTAAAGAGTTTGGAATAGAAGAAGACCTAAGAAAAATAAATCCAACCTATGAGGATCTGCTTGTAACACACTATGAACTGATGACTTTTGGGTTTGGCCAAAAAACATTAACATGCAAACGATCATCCATTCTCCTTAATTTTACAATCTCATGTTTGAGTTCATTTCTTTTGCATAAATTTTAGGGTTCAATCGAAATACATAATGCTTAAAATTTTTCCATGGATTATCTTTGTGGCCCTGTCAGATCACGGGAGTTACCCGATGAATCAATGCCTTCGCATCTCATCCACTCGCTGGCTTCTATCAAGGCCACAAAGCGTTTTTCTGTCACGCAGTTTCGCTGGATTTTTTGATACAATGTTTATACGACTAGCAAATATTTATTAATGATCTTCCCATTTTTGGTACAAATTTATTTTAAAAAAGTTTTAGGATCTAATCTTTATTTTTTTGGCTCTAGCGGATTTTGGATCTCGATTTTTGATGTTACATTTTTTATTTCTGACGCTACTTGCTCTGCTTTTGAAACAACATCCTTTCCTTCTACTTTTGACGCAACTTCTTTGGCGGTATCAATTGAAGAATCAACCCCAGGTTTTGCAAGTTCATCAATATTTGTATAGACAATGATTCCTGCTATTGCGGCAACAGCAATTACTATGCCTACAAGTGTTCCTTTTTTACTCATTTTGTACCTTAGTCTCAACCTGTAAATAAATTTGGCTAATCTTAGGTCTGTCGTAATTTATGTTCAGTGAAAAACAAAACAATTACTTTTTGGTTGAGGTATTATCATTCAGAAAGGATTGATCCTCTTCTGGGTTCTCATCTAACCAACCATACAATAAGGACAATCCTGATAACCATCTTGATGGGCTTGCCCCAACGTATCAAAGAACACATCATTGTGCGTATGGATAACTTCCACAATCTGACAATTTAGAGTCTCATGCTCTAGATCATGAACTTCGTTTTTGTTTTTATTTCCAAGATACCTCTTTCCATTCAACTTTTCATAGGACTTATCCACTTACTAATACTACGTTACAATTTCATAAAAAGTTTGCCGAATATGCTCATGACGGAATGTCAACAAGATCTTTTTTTATTTTGTAAATGATTATTCTATATTATTTTATAGATTTGTATTTCAATAGATGGTGGTGTGGCACCGGTCAGGAAGCCACATTCGTATCTATTGGTACCAATGAAATGGTGATGATATAAAAGAAATGCGCAGAAGTTATCAGTGGTTTTAGAGATTGTTAATGATTATTCTAAATATCGTAGAGATCTTTTATATATAAAAAATAATTCAATTTACGAGAATGTTTTGAGATGTATATTTATTGAAAATTAGTGAGCCTTGAATTTTACTTCAAAGAGCATTAAATTTGGATTAAGTTTTATACATCTTCTTACAATACTTTCACATGACAGTAGACCACGAAAAACTAATGAATTTTCTTGGAAAAATTGTAAATGACATGGGAGCAGTTGCCAGCGCACCGATGGTTGTTATTGGCGACAAACTTGGTTTGTATAGAGAGATGGCAAAATCTGGTCCTCTTACTCCTTCTGAACTTGCAGCTAAAACCGGAACTGCTGAAAGATATGTTAGGGAATGGCTCAACAATCAATCCGCTGGAGGCTATACAACATATGATGAGAAGACTGGAAAATACCACCTGAGCGAAGAACAAGCATTCTGTCTTGCAGACGAGAACAGTCCTGGTAGTGTTCTAGGCGCGTTTCAAATAGCCATGTCTTTGGTTAAGGACGAATCAAAAATCAGGGATGCTTTTAGGAGCGGTAAAGGAGTAGAGTGGGGAGCTCATGATCCGGATTTATTTCAAGGAACGGAGAGATTTTTCCGTTCAGGGTATCTTGCAAACTTGACGAGTTCCTGGATTCCCTCGCTTGAAGGAATGGAAGAAAAATTGAAGAATGGCGCCAAGGTTGCAGACGTTGGTTGTGGACATGGTGCTTCAACTATCATCATGGCAAAAGCATATCCCAAATCACAATTCATTGGTTTTGACTATCACAAGCCTTCAATTGTGGAGGCAAGAAATAGAGCAAAAAAAGAAGGGTTGAGTGACCGCGTCAAGTTTGAAGTTGCAAAGGCCACGGATTTTCCAGGAAAAGATTATGACCTTGTTGCAATTTTTGATGCATTGCATGACATGGCAGATCCTGTCGGAACGGTTACTCACATTTCAAAAATTCTAAAACACGATGGCACACTCATGTTGGTGGAACCTTTTGCAAAAGATGAAGTTAAAGACAACATGAATCCTGTTGGTCGTTTGTTTTATGGCGCATCCACAATGGTTTGCGTTCCTTGTTCCCTTGCTTCAAATGGTCCTGCCCTTGGCGCTCAGGCTGGACCAAAGAGACTTGAAGAAGTTGTGAGGACTGGAGGCTTTAAAAAGTTCAGAATTTCAACCAGTACACCTTTCAACATCGTAATAGAAGCGAAATTGTAGAAATATTTTTTTAAATTCATATTCACCTAAACACTAAAAATTGCTAAAGTTTTTTTTATTTTATCCACAGAATACCGTCAGGGAAATATTTAACATGGACTTACAAAGTTTGCAAATATTCAGCTAGCTTGCAAAACAATACTAATGCGAATCGATTTCCTTAATACGATATTGAAAAGTGTCATGTCAGAAACCCTTGTGAAAGACACCATGACAAGGGCCCTAGTATCTGTCCCCCCTTCAACAACGGTTTACCAAATAGCAAAGATGATGGAACAGGGAGGGTTGGGCGCCATAATAGTGAAAGAGGATAATCTACCCAAAGGAGTGATCAC
>JBGOUS010000067.1:0-5598 GCA_041477675.1 Nitrosopumilaceae archaeon | reverse complement strand
GTAAGGACGGAAATACTGATGCGTGTGGAGCAATACTGAGCAATAAAACAAAGTTTGGCCAAGCAAAAAAATTCTTGCAAAATAATAATTCGTATTATTTTTTAAAAAAACACAAAAGCCTGATTTTTACAGGGCCAACGCATACGAATTTGATGGATGTTGGCATTTTACTAAAGCTATAATGCTTTTGTAGCAATATTTTGTTCAGGTTGAATCAATTCTATTTTTATTACTAGTTTCCTTTGATCGACTAGTTGTTTTATGAAATTGGTTCGTCTTTCAATAAAGGCATCCGTGGTTACAGTATTTCCAGTTAGATGATCGTACATTATTTTTGAATCAAGCATTATTTTTATCTTATCTCCATTTTTTATTAAGTATGTGCCAATACCCCAAAAAATTCCTACATGTAGAGCAATATACTTTGATTGTTGAATCGATACTAGATCTAAAAAGTTCTCTGCCTGCTCTCTGGACTGCTCAACTTTTGCTAGCTCATTTTGAATGACCCATGAGATCCGTTTTGGATTTCCGTCAGAATAATAGACATGATCCATATGTCAATCAAAAACGTGTTGATGGTCTATATATTTTGAATACAGAGCTGAATAACCAAAATAGAAATCTGCTACTGATGTTAGAGCCTCACTCCTTCTTCACTAATATGGTGGATGAGCTAGTCGAGTTTTCTGAATATGATCCAGAACTTGCAGACGGTTTAAAATGGATTGATAGCGAAGCACAAAAACGCGGGATAACTTTCTATGAGATGGTCTTTCTAGTACTTCACAAATACGATGTAAATGTCAAAGCCAAAGAATGGTTAGAGACAAGAAACTAGTGCAATCTTTTTTCAAGAGGAATGTATTCACACCCTGATGGACCGCAATATTTTCCAACATAAACTGCCTGTGGTCGATAAAGCATAGGCTTTGGTGCAGCTTCTGCAAATTTTTCTTCGATGATATGAGCTGCCCATCCTGCTACTCTGGATATGGCAAAAATTGGCGTATTAAGATCTGGTGGTATCTTTAGCATATAGTATGTAGAGGCACTGTATAGATCTACATTTGGAAAGATATCTGAACCCTTTATTTTTTTCATCTCTTCTGCAGTAACGTCTTCGATTTTTTTTGTGATCTTGTACCACGGCTCACCTGTTTTTTCAGATAATCGTCTTGATAACTCTCTTAAGACCTCGGCACGAGGATCACATGTTTTGTATACCGCGTGACCCATTCCCATAACCTTTTTTCCATGTTCAAGTTTTTCCCTAACCCATGGTTCTACTCTGTCTTCTGTTTTTATATCCAAAAGCATCTGCATTACCTGAAAATTTGCTCCGCCATGTAACTCGCCACTTAATGCTCCAATTGCGGCACTAACAGCTGCATACATGTGTGCCCTTGTGGAAACAACTTCTCGTGCTGCAAAAGTTGAGGCATTAAAGCTATGCTCTGCGTGTAAAATCAAACAAATATCAAAAATCCTTGCTATTTCATCATCTGGCTCGTTTCCAGTCAGCATGTAGAGGAAATTTCCTGCATGATTTAGCTTTTTTGAAGGTCTGACTAGCTCTTTTCCGCTACGGATTCTTTCCCAGTATGCTATAATAATTGGAATTTTTGCTATGAGTTGAATTGCTCTATTATAATTCGTGGCACGATCCTCTGCCTTTTTGGTGTCATATACCGCAAGTGCAGAAACTGAGGACTGGAGAACATCCATGGGGTTTGAGCTTTTAGGCAGATTTCTGAGGTTTTTTTCAATTCCCTCTGGAATCTCACGCGATGATACAAGATTACTAAAAAAATCATCTAACATGTCTTGTGTTGGAAGATCATCATTTAGGAGCATGCAGGCAGTTTCTTCAAATGTGGATTTTTTGACCAAATCTAAAATGTCATATCCACGATAGATGAGTTTACCATTAACGCCGTCAACTGCAGAAATCTTTGTATCAGCTACTTCTATGTTACGAAGACCTATGTTCTTTGTCTCCACTATACTAAGTGCCAAAACTGCATATTAAAATCATGCGTAAAAATTGTCTAGACTAGAGTCAAAAATTAATTTAAAAATTAAGCAATTTGTCTAAACTAGCAACTTTGATCCATATAGGACAATTTTTAGATTATCCAAAAATGACAGAATTAGAGCGAGATTTTATCAAACTTGTAGATGAGTTTGTAATAAATTCTACTGATGCAGACATTCTAGAAGAAATTGCCAAACTTGACATGGAATCTCGATTGCTAGGAATTTCATTTTACGACATGTATTGTGTTGTATTACAAGATGTAGCAGGACACCAAAACCTTGTTTCTAATTTCAAAAATTATGCGCAATCAAGAAAAACTCTGATTCGTTTTTAGTTTAAATGAGGGTGGTAATGCCATTGATTATTCAATGACACGAACCAAAATAATATGCGTCTCACACAAAGAAGACGCAGATGGCATAGGGGCTGCATCATTAATCAGGCAAGCATTTGGTGGAGAAACACGACTGGTAGACTATCCTGGATTGATGAAAGAGCTTGAACTGTTAAAGAGTAACGAATCACTAAAGACTCTATACCTTTGTGATTTAGGTCTTAGTAATACAAATCAAGATCAATTTGTTGAATTGCTTTCATCACTTAGGAAAAAAAGGATCTCGGTAACATACATTGATCATCATGATTTAGATGAAAAAATAAAAAAGAAAATACGGGCACTAAAAGTCAAACTAATTCATAACATCAACGAATGTACTACAGTTCAGGTCTATGATGCATTCAAATCAAAACTAACCGATCACAGCGCCTTTCTTGCTGCATGTTCTGCCATTACAGACTATATGGAAGACCGACCTGTGGGCTCCAAGCTTTTACAAAAATTTGATAGGCAGTTTGCCCTGCTTGAGGCTACAGTTCTTACTTTTACCATAGTCAGCCACCAAAAAGACAATGAGTACCTGCTGTATCTGGTTGATGAACTAAGTGAATCAAAATATCCTCATGACATTCCAAACTCTTTTGAATTTGCTAGAATACAGGCAGAGAAAATTTCTGGAGTAATCCAAAAAGTAAAGGACAACATGAAGCTGATGAAAAACCTATCCTACATGGAAGTGACTGACTCTGGTGCAAGTATGGTAGTCAATTTTGTCTTAGGCATGTCAGGAAAAGACGTTGGGGTGTCTTACAAATTACGAGAAGATCATGGCATATACGCAGTTTCAATTCGTGGCTCAAAAAATTGTAAAATTCATCTTGGAAAAATTGTTAACCCTCTTGCTACCGAACTTGGAGGCTCAGGGGGAGGACATGATAAAGCATGTGGAGCGGTAATCCCAAAAGACAAAATCCTAGTATTTCTAAAAAAGTTTAATTCAAAACTAAATTAACAGCTTGCTTTGTACAGTGCTGGGACCCCGAGAAATGTCTTTGAGACAATGCAACAAGATATGAATGCAAAATAATTAGGAACGCCCTTTGATTAACACTAAAATACAGTTGAATTGATTGCCCAACCTTAAGCAATACGCATTTAAACTATCTTCAAATAAAATACTCTCTATGCAAGTTGGAATGCATGTTTCTAGTGCAAGGGGTCTAGATGTGTCAGTTGATAATGCAGTCGCATTGGGCTGCAGTGCTTTTCAGGTTTTTACAAGAAACCCACGAGGCTGGTCGGCACCACCACTCTTAAAAAGGGATATAGTAAATTACAAAAAAAGGTTAGATCAAACCAAGATTAACAGAGTTGCAACCGCTGCACACATGCCGTATTTGCCAAACTTTTCCTCGCCCGAGACAATTCCTTTTAAAAGATCCTTAAAATCTTTAATTGACGAAGCAAAAAGGTGCAGTAATCTTGGAATTCCATATCTTGTAGCTCATCTTGGAAGCCACAAAGGGACTGGTCAAGAAAAAGGAATACAAACACTTGTCAAGGCGTTTACAAAAGCTGCCAAAGAAACACCAAGTGATGTTACCATTCTTCTTGAAAATAATATTGGATTTAAAAATAGTGTTGGTTCTGAGTTTGAGCATATCGCCTCTATCTTTTTTGAATTAAAACCAATAACTAGATTTGGTATTTGTTTTGACACTTGTCATGCCTTTGCTGCAGGATATGATATTCGAACAGAAAAGACAGCTTCACTAACATTGAAAAAGTTTGACAAGGCAATAGGACTAGAGCACATCAAAATACTCCATCTAAATGACTCAAAAGGAGATCTGGGATGCAAAGCAGATAGGCACGAACATTTGGGAATGGGTCAGATTGGAGATGTGGGTCTTGGTAAATTTGTAAAATTTGCCAACGCCAAAAAAATTCCAATCATTTTGGAAACGCCAATAGATGAGAGACGCGATGATTTTGGAAACTTGAAAAAAGTAAATGAATTGGCTAAGTAAAAATATTTTTTGGTGGTAATACGAGCTATATTTTTTGTTTATTTCAAAATCAACACTTAGATGATTTCAACTATCAAGTCAATCTCTACTGCAGAATTTAGTGGAAGACTGGATGCTCCAACTGCGATTCTTGCATGCTGCCCTTTTTTTTCAAAAATTTCATAAAGAAAATCAGAGGCACCGTTGATTACTTTTGGCTGCTCTGTAAACTCGGGGAGGGAATTTACAAAACCAGATACACGGACAATTTTTGAAATTTTATCTAAATTTCCTAATTCCAGCTTTAGGTGTGCTAGTGCGTTTATCACGCATAACCGCGCTGCTTTCTGTGCTTCCTCAACTGACAAATCCTTTGTGACTTTGCCGCAATACAAAACCTTGCCATCACTTATTGGAATTTGACCTGAAACAAAAACAAGATTTCCTGTTCTTACTACCGGAATGTATGATGCAACAGGCTTTGGAGGACTGGGAAGTGCAATTCCAAGGGCAGCTAATTTTTCTTCAATCACAAGTCTGTTTTTATTGTTACATCCTTTAACTTTATCTTGGAGTAAAAACCAATTGATTTCCATCCTTGGCAGACGATATTTTTATAGTTATTTTGAGAAAATAGTTTATTGCAAATACAAGAAAAATCAGATTTCTTAAATGCACTAGTAAACCTAAATGATAAATCTCCATTACAGTGTGCACCATTTGAAAGTACAAAATACGTAGGCCAACTTAGGTACAAATCACTTGAATTGCTAGAGTATCTCTCTGAGATAGAATTGGGAGTAGAATTTATCAAAAATGGGGCAAAAGGAAGAGTGGACAAAAAAATAATGGAACAATTTGAGAGAATTACTAGTGCAATATCAAGTATGACTAAAAAACTACTAGAATCAAGACCTTTAGAATAAATTCTTAAAATATATTATATATTTTCTTTATCCTGCCTAGCATTTGTTTTAAAATTACCGCATGGATAACAAATTATTATATCCATTTTTACGAATGAAAGTTGGAATCGTGCCTAGTTTGAACCTTTTATGTCCTATGTATTCCACGTTTTTCAAAAATCTCACCTTTTAGTGATTTTTGGCTTTAGTTTGTGGGTTATTTCCAAATTTGGTAGAAGGGATTTATTAAATTCCAATGTTGGTAATAACTCATGTATGTAGTCGAGAAAAGAAACGTTGAATCTT
>JBGOUS010000081.1:0-5078 GCA_041477675.1 Nitrosopumilaceae archaeon | reverse complement strand
GTCTACTTCTATCTCGTTTTCACCTAATTTTAGTCTGATTCTGGCCAATTTACATACTCAATTATGTATTTTCATTTATCCTACTAGCTCTAAGCTACTTAGAAAATAGATCAAATCTTTTACACATAAAAATACGGTTTTTTTCCTATGAATACTAAAAAGCAATTACAGATCAGGTGTGTTATGAAAAGGAAATACAAAGTATCAATAATCATAATATCAATAGTAGCAGTTCTTGCAATATTTGTCTACTTACAATATTATTCTGCAACACAACTTCATGTATCTATGAAAAGTAGTGAGATAGTGCAAAGAACCAATGAGGGAACACTTTACCGCATAAATCTTGAATTTGAAAACCAATCGTTTATGATTCTAAATGTAGGAAAAACAGATTTTATCATATCTGTTGAAGGAGAAGATCTTGGTGCAGGAATATTAGAACCAACTCTCATACCTGCTAACGGCAAAAGTATAGTGGAAACCCCATTTCTTGCAGATAATAAAGTACTTGACAAATATCAAAAGAATGAAAATTCTCCATCATTAAGACTTGATGGAACAGTAACATACAGTCTGTTGTTTACTTCACTTAAGATTCCATTTACATATTATCCAACACAGGAAGAATCCAGAGAATTTATACACGGTCAGTAAGACCAGCAAAAACATGCTCACTATTTTTGGATCTGTCGCACTAGATACCATAAGAACACCTACAAGAGTTTTGAAAGAGGTTCTTGGTGGAGCAGCCACTTTTGCGTCTATTTCAGCAAGTTTTTTTGTAAAACCTAGCTTAATAGCAGTAGTAGGGCAAGACTTTCCAAAAAGGTATTACAACATACTTAAAAAATTTCTTGATTTAAATGGGCTTGAACGTGCAAATGGAAAAACGTTCAGGTATGATGGTAGTTATGATGAAACACTTAGTCATAGGACTACAAAAAAAACAGAGCTCAATGTTTTGGGTAGTTTCAATCCAATAGTTCCAGATGAATATAAAAAATCAGAATTTGTGTACCTGGCAAATAATGATCCTGTACAAAATTCGAAAGTCATTAAGGAATTTGATGAGATCAAATTTTCTATGTGTGATACGATTGATTTTTGGATTTCTACAAAAAGAGATGATGTCATTAAGATGATGGGATTGGTTAACTCTGTAGTAATAAACGACGAAGAGGCAAAACTGTTAACAAAGACTCAGAATTTGATAAAAAGTGCAAAAAAAATAATGGAGTGGGGAGCAGAGTATGTAATTATAAAAAAAGGCGAAAATGGTTCACTGCTTTTTTATGAAGATGTTGTTTTCCCTTCGCCAGCCTTTTCTTTGGAAAATATCGTCGATCCTACAGGAGCTGGTGATTCGTTTGCTGGTGGAATGATTGGTTATATGGCAAGTAAGAAGAGTACAAAGATTTCAACTATTAGAGAAGCTGTGGTTTACGGGAACATAATGGGTTCATTTACTGTGGAAGAATATGGTATAGGTGGATTATCTGAACTAAAAAAATCTCAAATCCAGAAAAGGTTTAATCAATACAAGAAAATGGTTCGTTTCTAAGAAAGGTTATAGATGTCAGATAAAAAACAAATTCATGGAAGAAGACAGACTCGAATCAATTTTTAAACTGCAAAAAAATCTTGAGAAAATGATGAAGTTAGACAGATACCCAAAGGATGTAGAAGGAAAAATTTCCGCTTTATGTACGGCTATAATTCATGAAGCAGTAGAACTTCAGCGCGTCACAAATTGGAAGTGGTGGAAAACTCCTGTTTCTTTTGATGAAGATGCGGCTCGTGAGGAGCTCATTGACATATGGCATTTTGTTGTCCAAGCCTCACTTGAATTGAATATGACTCCAGAAGACATTCTAAAAGAATATCAAAAGAAAAACAAGATAAATCAAGAAAGGCAGAAAAACGGCTACTAAGTTTTAAGTAGAGAACCAATCAACTGTTTAATTTCTGAAATGTTTGTTTCACCTATTTTGTTTATGATGGTAATTTGTTTTCGAAAAATTTGAATTTCAGATTTTAATGTGGTCAGTACAGGATCAGGACTGGATGAGTTAATTATTCTACCGCTAGAATCTACCCCGTTCTCACAGAGTTTAAGAAGGGAGTGACCAGGTTTATGACCCATCGTATCTTTGCCACAAATCAAAATTGTCTTAATATTTTTTTTTGATATTACATGTTTGACAAGTGAATCTATCCCTTTGTTTTCTGAAAGTAGTCTTCCCACTAAAGCAATTTGTGACATTAAAGAAGAATTTGAAATTTCTTTTAGTAATTTCATGCTGGAAAGGGTACATATTGTGATTGAAGATTTTGAGTTCCCAAAAAATATTTCCTCGTCAATGGGAAGGATGATTTTGCATATTTCTCCGGCAATATTTTCAAGAATGTTCATTTTTTTATGATTTGGCGTATGACCTTTGCAATTTGGTACAGATTTTGTTTGGTCACAAGTGGATGCACTGGTAAGCTAAGAACGTTTAAAGCTGCCCAATCTGTGACTGGAAGTTTTACTTTGTTTTTATAAAATGGTGTTTTGTGTACGGGCGGTGAATAATAAACAGAAGCTCCTATTCCTTCAGAGTTTAGCTTTTTCATCAAATTATCTCTATTTTTGGTGGCAATTGTATAAAGATACCAATTAACTGTTTCATCTTTTCTCTCATGAGGAATAGTAATGTTCAGATCTGATAAAATCTCAGTAAGAATTTTTGCGTTAGCTCTTCTTTGACTAAGAAATTTAGTTAATTTTTTCATCTGTATTTTTGCTATTGCAGCGTTGATTTCTGGAAGTCGCATGTTTAGACCAAGAATTCTGGTATCATATCCATGCAACATTCCATGATTTCTTATCTGCTTAAGATTCTCAAACAATTTCCTATCATTGGTTACGATGGCACCTCCTTCGCCAGATGTCATTACCTTGGCAGCATACATGCTGAAGCAACCAAGTTTGGAAAAAGTTCCTGTTTGTCTTCCCTTGTATTTTGAACCAAGGGATTGAGCTGCGTCCTCTATTATTTCTAGATCATATTTATTGGCAATTTCCATAATTTCATCAATATAAACTACATTACCATAAAGATGAACTGGAATTATTGCCTTGGATTTTTTTGTAATTTTCTTTTTGAGATCATTAGGATCCATAGTATAGTTTTCTTTTAAAATATCAACAAATACTGGTTTTGCTCCAACGGATACTACAGAGTTTGCAGTTGCAACAAAAGTAAATGATGGAAGAAGTACTTCATCTCCTTTTTTAATATCTAGTGCATAAAGTGCTGCTTGTAAAGCAGCTGTCCCAGAATTTACTGCGATAGCAAATTTGGATTTGACAAACGATGATAACAACTGTTCAAATTCTTGTACACGTTTACCACCCGAATTTGCAGAAGATGTAAGGGTTTTTTCTCTAAGCACAGATTGTACCTCTTTGATTTCTTCTTTACCTATAATGGGAACATTTATTGGAATTTTCAAATTCTAGGATTATGTTTACAAATACTGTAATAAACCTCTTTAATTTTATGAAAACCAATTTTTATATTTTGGAATAAATGAGCCAAAGTTAATGAAAGTACACCTACAGGAACATGAGACAGGTTATAGGGTATTTTTGTACACTTTCTATGCCTGTGCAGTGATTATGTGTTCAATTACAGCATTTGGAGTGTATGCAATGCTTGGAGAATGGTTAGAGAAAGGGACGTATATCATGGGAGAAGTCTTGGTAAAAACTGAATTTCCTTACACGCATTTTGCCAAGTTAACAACTTGGTTGTTCTTTTCTTCCATAATAGGATGGTATTGTGTAACAAGGATCGGGTGGAAAAAAACTGTACGAATACCTTCATGGAGAATGTCACTTTTGCAGTTAATGCTTATTGGGTTTTCTGCTATTTCTCTTTATGAAGTAATGTATAATTTTACAATTCTTAATGCACAGATAGCTGCAGGAATTATAGATGGAAAGGTTCCAGATATTGATTCTTTAACAATTGCATATCCCGATCCAACAAGACCATGGAATCTAATATTTGCTACTAAGATGTTCCTTGCTGCATTTATCATAAGTTCACATTCACTTTATCTAAGTACAAGACCAAGAAAGCAAGAACACGAACTTAATGCGTAACTTTATAGGTTTACAAAAGAAAATCTGATTCGAATTGGATGTTGCAGAAAAAATTGCACTTGTAACAAGAGATCCCACTGAAGAAGTTGTTACAAATGAAGAACTGTTAAATCTTTTCAACACTAACTCGCATCCAAAACATTACATAGGTTTAGAAATTTCTGGTTTTTTGCATCTTGGTAGTCTCATATTAACTGGTTTTAAGATAAATGATTTTATCAAAGCCGGTGTGAAATGTTCTGTTTTTTTAGCAGACTGGCATACATTTATCAACGATAAGCTTGGTGGCAATCTAGAAACAATAAAAAAAGTTTCAGAGTACTATGCTGATGCCTTTCGTCTTTTATGTCCTGGTGTAGAGATACTTCAAGGCTCTAAGCTCTATGATTCAAAAAGAGAGTATTGGACTGAATTAATTCAATTTGCAAAGCACATGTCACTTTCTCGTGCTATGAGAACCCTAACAATCATGGGTAGATCAGAAAAAGACAAACTTGACTTGGCTCAGATGCTTTATGCTCCTATGCAAGCAGTAGATATTCATGCGATGGACTTGGATATTGTTCATTCTGGAATGGATCAAAGAAAGATCCACATGCTGGTCAGAGAGATTTTCCCAAAGATGAAGTGGAAGGTGCCAGTAGCTATACATCATCGTCTTCTTCCTGGTCTTGCAGAACCAGAACTCGCCTCTGAAGAAGATGACAAAATCGCAAGTAAGATGAGCAAGTCAAAGCCATCTTCCGGGATATTTATCCATGATTCAGATGATGAAATAAGATCTAAAATCAAGAAGGCTTGGTGCCCAGAAGGAATAGTAGAGAATAATCCCCTTCTAGCAATTTCCAAACACATAATTTTTCACGATTTTACTGAAATTTCAATTGAAAGACCTACAAAATTTGGTGGAAATATAACATAC
>JBGOUS010000135.1:0-3790 GCA_041477675.1 Nitrosopumilaceae archaeon | reverse complement strand
AGGAACAAAAACTAAAGGAGATTGAAGCACAGAAAAAGTTTCTTGATGAGCAGCGAGCTCTTTCAAACTTTGATCTACAAAGGGACCTGCAGAGCTTTCTGGTACAATTTGATCCATTTACTCCCAGAAACGCATATGCCACCTTTGTAACACAGATAAATGAAACCTTTCAGAATGTTTTCTGGGGGCAGTTTAATTTTACGGAACAAAAACACAACGATGGGTTGGCAGCAAAATACCAAGTCCTTCAAAATGGAGGAAGCAGCAGCGATGCAAGAAAAGCGTATATTCAAAAGGCCACATCACAAAGAAGCGAAATAATCAAGGTTAACAATGAACTGAACTTAAAATATGGTTATGCAAACAAGGACGTTCAGTCCAAGTTTGACAGCTATGGAAAGTTACCAAGAAAAAATAAATAATTGTTTTCTATTTGTTTGATAAAAAGATTGGATGATATCTAGTCTTATCGGTTCAATAAACTCACCGTAGGAATCATTATGTATCTAAAACAAGATCAAGATAGTGTGTGGGTCATACCAGACACGAGACCTGGTAGAGATGATGACAAACTGTAATGGTTTCATTTCTCTACTTTCTTAAGAAGTTCATCGTTGAATTTGATACTTGCGTGGCTTCCATCACAAAATGGCTTGTTGCTTGATGCACCACAACGACATAGTGTTACACGATTGCGTTTTTCATAACGCGTTCCATCCTGAGATTCTATTGTTATGCCACCACGTACCCAGAGAGGACCGCTGCATTTCAACGGTGGATCTTCAATCACACCGATAGAAGGAGAAAGCTCGTGCTCAACCTCTTTACCAGTTTTCTTGTCATGTAAAGTTAGTCTACCAGATGGACAGTGCATAGCTTCGCGTACAACCAGATCACGAATTTTTGGGTCATCTGTATTTTCAATTAAACTCCAGATTTTTCCCTCAGGATCACAAAAACGCGCAAACGCACAGAGGTTCTCTGCATCATCCAGTCTTAGCATAGGTCCATCCATTTGTTGAGCTTGTTTATCATATGGAATTTTGGATGCGGTCTCTTTCCCATCAAAGTGTATTCGGGAATGAGTGCCGTCACAAAACGGCTTGTTTGCAGAACTGCCACAACGACATAGATAATACTCTGATTTTGTTTCAAATGTTTTACCTTGTTTCCAATCCCATGAAAAGCCATCTTTGTTATTTGTGATTATTTCAACTGTAAGAGGGATGTCTCCAAGGATGTGATAGCTACCATTTTCGTTTATTACAATCTTTTTTTCTCTTGAATCGCTCATAATGGAATATTATGGTAAACAAACTATAATAATTCTGTGTTAGATTTAGATTTTCAAAAATAAATTCCTGTGAAAGTTGTTATGAAAGAAAATTACCTGTACCAATCCTTCTCTTTTGCAAGATGAGACCTTGTATTCTTCCTTTTAACAGATCTTGGTGGCTGGGGTTCAAATTTGAAAACTCATGGGTAATTCTTTTCTTACTTGGTATGGTCAATTATACCTACTAGGTACGTAATTACTACTATATTTAAATAACATACTGTGTATACTATACCGTGAAACAAAACATAACAGAAAACCAAAATCTAGTAAGAAACGAAATAAACAAAGCAAAGGATCGTTTGGTATCACAGGTAACTACCGCCCAAACCACATTGGAAGGCGAAGGATTTGTGGTACACAGAGCATTTCCAAATCACAGTCTTAGAGAGTTTGACCCATTTCTATTGTTAGATGAAATGGGACCAATCAACTTGTCTGCAGGCGAGGCAAAAGGTGCACCAGATCATCCCCACAGAGGCTTTGAGACTGTCACATACATGATTGACGGAGTATTTGAGCACAAAGACTCGCAAGGACATTCAGGAAAACTGAGAACTGGAGACGTACAGTGGATGACTGCAGGATCTGGTGTAATCCATTCTGAGATGCCTGAAAAAGAATTTTCAAAAAAAGGTGGCACATTGCATGGCTTTCAGCTATGGGTCAACCTGCCAAAAAAAGACAAGATGATCAATCCACGATATCAGGATATACCAGCAAACAAAATCCCGATAGCACAAAATGGCGGAGTCCAGGTTAAAGTAATTGCAGGAGAATCAATGGGAAAGAAGGCAGTCATTGAAACAAGAATTCCAATCATATATCTTCACTTTACTTTGCAACCCGGTGCCAAAGTAACACAGACCATTCCACAAAACTACAATGCATTGGCATATGTTGTAAATGGGGAGGGTCTGTTTGGCAATGAACAAAGGTCTGCACACAAAGAACAAGTCGTTTTATTTGAGGCAGACGGAAATCAGATAACAATCAAGGCACCAAATGATACCACTTCACCATTGGATGTGCTTTTGATTGCAGGCGTTCCACTTGGCGAGCCAGTTGCTCGTTATGGACCATTTGTCATGAACACTGAGGAAGAAATCAGGCAAGCAATACTAGATTACAACAGTGGGAAAATGGGCAAAATTGACTTTTAAAATGACATTTGTCATTTCTAAAAGTAAACCATCTTTCTCACAACCACTTTTTATAATTAGATAGTATTTTGCTACTAGGTATGGAAACAGAATTAGAAAAAGAGAATAAGGTTCGTAGTCAAATCGAGTGTCAGGTTGATGAGATATGGAGCGTTCTTGGAAAGACCTGGGCCCTATTGATTTTGAAAAAACTTTCAGAAAACGAAGCTACACGATTTAACGAAATTAAAAAAGCCATGCCAGAGATAAGTAACACGGTGCTGTCTGACAGACTGCACGAGCTTGAAGAACATGGTCTGATTACAAAAAAAATCTATGCCCAAATACCCGTACGAGTAGAGTATAGCTTAACAAAGCAAGCAAGAGACTTGGGAAAAATTTTGGAACGATTGGATGGCTGGGTTGTAAAATGGAGAAAAGAGAAATCCAAAAAGAAATAGACTAAAACGCAGTTTAATTATTGACGTTTTCTATTCTACTCTTGTTGTTCTGACGTATGTGTTTGCATTATTGTCGTCAAGTTGGATTGGGATCTCAACACTCTTTCCATTTCTGTTCACACTGATTGTAATTTTGTCTCCGATTTTCTTTTTTCTAATGTAGGTTGCAATCTCCGATGGTTCTTCGATTTTACTCTCATCTACATGTTCAATAATGTCACCTCTTCTCAAGCCTGCATCATCTGCAGGACTATAGGGTTCGACTTGTACCACTAGAGCTCCTTCAGTAAAGGCCAAGTCATAATACCTTGCCAGCTGTTTTGTCACTTTTATTGTCTGTATGCCAATTTTTGGCCTTGTTACACTTCCTGTTTCAATCAAATCATTGAGGATTAACTTTGCAGAATTTATTGGAACGGCAAACCCAATACCTTGAGCGTACGGAATATTTGCTGTGTTGATTGCCACCACCTCCCCTTTGGTATTTACTAGCGGGCCTCCAGAATTTCCTGGGTTTATTGCAGCATCTGTTTGAATTAATTCAAGAATTCCATTTGGTGTTTGAATGCCTCTGTCTAGAGAGGATAGTATTCCAGAAGTTACGGTAGGTCCTCCTGTCAAGCCAAATGGATTGCCAACAGCAAATACCATCTGTCCTACCTTTAATGCGTCAGAGTTTCCAAGATTTGCAGCAGATATGTTTTCTTTTGATTCAATTTTGATTACTGCCAAGTCGGTTTCTTCATCTACTCCAACAATTTTTCCACTCAGTACTCTTCCATCAGAAAGCGTAACTCGTAATCTATCTGCTTCCTCGATAACGTGGTTATTGGTAAGTATGTAGCCTCTCT
>JBGOUS010000190.1:0-2750 GCA_041477675.1 Nitrosopumilaceae archaeon | reverse complement strand
TTAGCTTTGCAGCTACTCTGCCATTTGACAAATCAAGATAAGGGGCTTTAACAATTATTTGAAATCTACTCATCTCATCTTTGAGGTCTATTCCCTCGTACATCGATGGAGAAATTATTACAGTAGGAGTGTCAGAATCTTTTTGTAGTTTCATTAAGGCTGATCTTGTAAGATCATTTCCAGTCCTATAGAAACGTTGAGCATTTCGTATAGATACACCTTGTATGATGTCATCAACCTGTTTGTTGCTTGTTGTAAGTATTATTCCCTTTTCGGATACATGTTTATTCATTATTTCATCAATTTTAGATATCATCTTTGGCATTGCACTTTCCATCAAGTTTTTGTTTAGTCTGGCAACATTTAGAAAATGAACAGGTCTGCTTTGCACAGGAAAAGGGGATTCTTTTACTTGAATAAACGCACATTTTTCTTTTGATTGTCCAATGCTTTTACAAAACATCTGGTCATCTATTGTTGCACTCATAAAGACTACTACATCACCAAATGGATAGACATCATTTAGGTAGATGCCAACATCAATTGGTTCTATAGATATATGAAACATAGATCCATTTTTGTCCAGAGTTGCTTTTGAAATAACAAAGTTTTCTTTTTTATCCTTCATTTTTTTCAAAACGTATGACAGTCTGTCATGTTTTCCTTCAAGATCTGCTAGATCCTTTGACGTGATAGTTGTTCCGTCAGAGTTTTCTTCGATGATGGATTTTAGTTCTGAAATGGCACTTGAATATGCCTTGTCTACATCATTGGCAAAGCCAATCCATGACTCCAAGTCTTGCTGGCCCTCAGGCATCTGAAGGCCAATCTTTTCAACTTCTGACCTAATCAATTCAAGACTGACAAAATCTACTATTTTATCTTCTATTGCATGTGCTTCATCAAATATCAAGGCGGCTTTATTTGTCGCATCTTTTGTATAAAAAACGGAAGAGAAAAACTCTGCATAGTTGTATACAGTGTGTGAGGCAATTTCTCCTGCATATTTTTGAAAATAATAATGACATGGCTCTGAAAAATTGTGTGGTGTGTAAGTAATTCTTTCTTTTAGAGTTCCTTTTTTTTCGATCGTTAACAAGGATTTGTGTGGCTTAAAGGAACAGTTTTCTTCTGTCTTTGGGTCATAACACAGACCTTTGTTACATGAATCGACAGAGTCTAGTTGCAGACATGGAAAGTGTGTTTTTCCTCTAAATGTTCGCATGAATGCAAAGTCCTTGGAATACTGATCTTGTAGTTCAGTTGTTGCAGTAAGGATAGACGATGAACCAAACCAACGCGCTAGGGTTGCGGCAAGAAAGGATTTGCCAGTTCCTGTAGGTGATTGAATTATAATTTTTTTATATCCTGACTTTAATGCAGATTCGACTCTTCCAAGTATCTCTTTTTGAATAGGCCTTGGGCTTCCTAGAAAATAATCTAAAAGAACTCTTTTCAAACTTTTTCTGATTAAAGTTAACCCATTTTTATGTTGATAGAATTGAAATCGTTTAACAAATATCAGAAATTATAGATTGAAAATAAACCAAATTCGTTTTCTGATCCAGATTAGTTACAAGATATGACACATTTTTAATTTTTTTCAAAAATAAAAGCGCCAGGTAAGGGATTCGAACCCCTGGGTGCAGAAGCACAACCGCTACCTTGTTTTGATCTCGAGGCGGTCGCCTTACCACTTGGCTAACCTGGCAACTGCAAGATTTCATACTTTGATCAATAAATACACTAAGAATGAAAGTGATCAAATATATAATAAAGGATATAAAGTAGACTATTTATTACAAAGATCAGTTGGAGACCATTTCTAAAAAAGTCGTCTCAATTGAGTTTGGTGGCAAAAAATACGTGCTTTCAGACGAGATGACCATTGAGAACTTTTTGTCCAGTCTGGGCTGTGATACCAATGATATGGTACTTCTAAGACCAACAAGAGATGGCTTTGCCCTGACTCTAAAATAGTGTAAGAATTGATAGTGGATAGTTTATTATTGATATCATACTTCCTAATATCACAATCAGGGTGCTAAACATTAATGCCAAAATTCCGAGTTTCCATAACCATTGACAGTCGCATAGCAAAAGAGATTGAAGACTATTATAGAGAAAAAGTCAAAACCGCAGCTGAAAAAGGCGAGGATATTCCCAAACTTTCAAACATTTATGAGGAAATAATAGAGCGCGGATGGGAAACAAAATCTGGCCTTCGCAAGAAATAGGAAAGCAAAAATTCACTGATTATTACAACATTTTGTGGGTCTAGATCTAAAACCGCTTGCTTTACGCGAAAAAACAAACCTTGAATCGTTTGCATCCAAAGTTATCGCAATTGATGCGTACAATGCAATTTACCAATTCCTGGCAATAATTCGTGGTCCTGATGGGATGCCATTAAATGATTCAAGAGGAAGGATAACTAGTCATATCAGTGGGCTATTCTATCGAAACATAAATTTTCTTTCACTTGGAATAAAACCAGTCTATGTTTTTGATGGAAAACCTCCATCACTAAAATCTGCAGAAATATCCAGGCGCAAGCAGATAAAAAAAGATGCTACAATAAAGTACGAAAAGGCGCTAACAGAAGGAAAATACGAGGATGCAAAAAAATTTGCACAACAAACTTCGGTACTACGAGATGATATGGTTGAAGACTCTAAACACCTGCTTAGCCTGTTTGGAATTCCATTCATTCAAGCTCCATCAGAAGGCGAAGCAACAGCAGCAAATCT
>JBGOUS010000023.1:0-8960 GCA_041477675.1 Nitrosopumilaceae archaeon | reverse complement strand
GGTTCCATATCTGCAAAGAATCTAAACGTCATAGACTTACAAAATACAACTCTATGCATGCGTACATCTTCAATTACATTTTTTCCCAGAGAAAAACAATAGTCTCTTAATGAATCAAAAAGTGGTTTTATTTTTGGCATAAGTTGTTTTTTGAAATCATCATAAGTTCTATTATGTCCAGAAAAAATCAGTTCATCCACATTATTAATACTCGATCATGAATATTTAGTAGTAGCTCTGCTAGTTCCAGTCTAAACAAATAGCCCCATCTCAAGTCAAGCAAGATCCGCCACGTAGACGACGCAGCGTGAATGCTCCACCTTAGGATTGCTCCCTCCCGGACCTCATCCCTTTCAGCAGTTAGGTCTTGAAGACTATCCCTTCGGACAGCTTCAGTCCTGCATCCACCCGCTTCGGCGTGATTTCATTTCCGCAAGTCAAGCAGGTACTATCCATCTAGAGATTTACCCAGCAGTTACTAATCTCTGCATATAGCCGGTTTCAGATATGGGGCACGGCTGGCGCCCCGATCCTACCTACTACCAATATACCATAAAATGAAATCTTATATTTGCATTAGGATCGATCTCGTTTTAAATTTACAAGCAGAGTACAAACAGAACACATCTCACCCGTAGATTGATTACCACATTTCTGACAGATTCTTCTTTGTTTGTAGTTCACATCTTTTACTATTTGAATCAATTTCATAACAGAGCCATACATACTATTTTTAATCCCACTATGATGGTTTTCTAAAGAATTTAGAAACTCACGTATTTCTGTTCTTATTCCCTCATTCATGTGTGGACATTGCTCTGACTGGAAAGGAATCTCGTTTGTAAAAGCATAAAACACAATTTCATTTTCGTAAATTTCACAGAAAGGCTTTATCTTCCTCATCTTGTTAGTCGACGTGGCAGGTTCCATCCATCCAATCTTATTTGTATCTCCGGATAGAACATTAATAACAAAAGTTTGAAGAACATCATCTAAATTGTGACCTGTAGCTATTACATCTACATCCAAATCTTTAGCACCAAAATCTATAGCACGTCGTCGTAATACTCCACAGATTGAACATGATGTTGTTTTTTCACTTTCTCTAAGCTCAAGTGACTCTTCTAATGTTAAATCAAAAAGATCTTTGTATGCATAGGACCTATGCTCAACACCAAGACTATTACAGAAATTCCTTACAATTTCTAACGCTTCATCTCGATAGCCAGGAATTCCTTCGTCTACTGTAATTGCTATTATCTTAAAGTTATGCGATTCAGACATTTTTTTAAGCACATGCAAAAGTGATAATGAATCCTTTCCACCCGATACGGCTACACCGATGACATCACCATTTTGAATCATATTGTATTTTGATATAGTTTTAGCAGTTTTTTTTACAATCGAGTCTGAAAAGCAGGAAGAGCAAAGACTCTGGCCTGAATATTTTCTAGAAAAAACTGCAATATTCCCACATCTGTTACAATTCATAAAGAAACCTTTCTGTTCCCAAATTTAACCATATGCGAATTTTCGGAAATTAAAATTATATAGTAATAAAACCAGATTTGGCCACGGAGAACCCAATGTTTAGGGCAAACAAAATAAATGTAAAACCATAAAGTGACCACATTACACTCTTTACTATTTTTTCTGAGGTACTTTTCTCAATCATACTCTGAATGAATTTACCACCATCTAATATGGGCAGAGGAAGCATGTTGAAAATGCCTATGAAAAAGGAGAGCATCCAAAGCCAAAGTAGGAACGTGAAAACTTCTGGACTCCATGGTATGTAATATGGAACTACGGGTTGATATGATGGAAACGCAGCTCTTGTAATTCCAAGTAAGCCTCTCTGTGGATCATCTGGCGATGCCTTAGTTACAACAGGAATTTGCAAAGTCTCACCATTTCTAATTATTGATACCCTTGCTGTTTCACCAGGTACAAGTTTTATCTTTGTAAAATCTTGTGGCTGAACAACAGGAATGTCATTTATTGCTGTAATTATGTCATCTTTAAGTAAACCTGCTATAGCAGCTCCTGTTCCCTCAGTCACAGAAATTATGGAAACTCCTAATGGTTCATTATAAAATACTTCTCTGATAGGTTCTGGCGTCAACAATGCAAAAGATGGATTAAAGATAAGGAGGCCAGCTATGATAAAAGAAAAAGTAACATTTGATGTTGCTCCAGCTCCTATTACTCTAAGTTTTGAAATCTTTTTTGCCTTAGCAAATTCTTCTTCATCTGGTTCGACAAAGCCAGCAAAAAGGGCAATAAACACAGCAAATCCTCCTGTCTTGATCTTTATCTTTTCTAAAGTGGCAACAATTCCATGTGCACCTTCGTGTATAACCAGAACTATAGGAATGGACAACAAAAATGGCACAAGAGCTGATGTACTTTGTATTGTGACCCCTGGTATCAAAACTGTTACTTCGGAAAATGACTCTGGCTTGACAAAGAAATTGAATATGTTGGAAATCAGAAACCAGAAAGCAAAACCCATCATTATAAATCCGGCAACAACGCTTATGTTCGAGAATATTTTTGTAGCTCTCTCAGTTCTACTTAAAAGCTTAGTTAGAACAAGTTGTACGTTACGATTTTTGTATGTAAGACTGTAAGGTGTTATTTCGAAACCACGTTTATCTAGTTTGGAGACTTTGGCTAGCAAAAAAACTATGCCCCACACGATCAAAACATAGAAGATGGGATTATTTGCAGAAAAATCAAATGCCAAAGTAATTGATACTCTTTTTAGCAAGGCAAATTTATCGGTTGCTATGGGATCAGTCATTATAATCTCAACATACCCAGATAAAAAATCAGTTTTGAAAATTGCAAATATGACAATTAACAAAAAGCTTGCTGCTTGTGTAAATTTTACAAAAATAAATTCGATTTATACGTGGCAAAACAAGCTTGAACGCACCACAGAATTTTTAGTATTTTTTAAAACGACGGATAAGAAAAAAAAATCAATAAAAAATACGATAAAAAAATCACATCCATACAAAGTACCAGAAATTGCTGAACTTGAAGTAAGATCACTGAATAAACCATATTTAGATTGGCTTGTAAACTCAACTAATTAGGAACAAAACGTAAAAGTGAAACAATTCCTCCAAGTGATGAAACCCTTAACCCTACATCTGTAGTAGAATCAACAGAAAATATTTCAACCCCTTTGCTTTCAGCCTGATTTAAAAATTCTATTACTTTATCTTCATCTTGTTTTTCAAAAATCTTGTCAGAAAAAATAATTGATTCTACAGCTCCTACTTCATTTGCCTTTTCAGTTTCAGCAAAACCCATAGTGAATTTATTGCTTTTTTTGTTAACTAACGTCATTATTTCATCTATTATGCGTGATACTTTGGCAAGTTTGCTATCAGCCATAGCTTGTTTCATGGCCTGTGATTTTACAAATGTGTAAATTCCATCCTCTCCACTAGAATCAATCCCCTCAATAACTTGGATTTTGTATTTTTTACCAATTGGGGTTTCCAAAAGATAATTACTGAATCTCTTCCTAGTTTCACCGGGACCAAATATTATGATCGCGTCACCCTCCCGTATAGAAGATAAGACTGCTCCCTGAACGTCTTCAAAAAATGTTTCAATATTGAATTTTGTTTTGTATCTCTTTCCACTTGCGCCTGAATACATGTTTGGCATTAGCTTCAAGTGCGTACCACTTAGCCTACCTATTCCACAGTCACCAGTGTCAATCGCTACTAACAAAAATCCAAAATTTTCCTTCTTATCAAAAATCAATTTTTTTTCAAGATCACCCCATTTCTTTTTGGTCAAAGTAATTGGTTCACTAATCCTGAGTGTCAAAGAATGGTGTGATCCTTTCTGTACTGATTCACTATTTGATTCTATTATTGTTCCATGTACCTTTAATCTATCCACTACGTCGTCGATTGAAACTTTTTCTACATTTAATATGACTCGTATTTTGATCCTCTCACCTCTATCTGGTCTAGCAAACTCTTTTTCTTGTCTAATAGCACGGGTGGTATCACCAGTAAGCTTGTCTTCTTTTTTTAGTATTCTTCTTAATACAAAAAGATCATCTGGTTCTTCTGGTATTAACGATACAGAATTTTCATCAATCTTTTTTGTGATCATTTTAATCCACTTTACATTAGAAAAAGAACAATAAAAAAGAAAAGAGACTAGTTTGTTAATTCACTAGCCTTTGTAGGTTGTTCTCCAGCCTTTTTCCTTAGATAATTTTGAACCCATTCTTGAGTTAAAACTCCTGCTTCTGTTAGATTTACAAGCGTGTTTGTAGAGGCCTCGCCAACAACTTTACCTGTGTTTCGTCTAATTTGACGCCATTTTAGATTGGTGTTTCCACTCTTTGAAGAGTATATCATACCTAGGACATCCTTTGCATTAACAAAGGTCATGTCGCGAATTTTTTTTAAAGTCACTTTGTCTGCAGCCTCGACATAAATGAGACCAGGACTTGTTTCACGTTCTGGAAATACCTCGTAATCCTCAAAGTAGCTCTCGGGAATGAAAGAATTACAAGTACTAAGGATTACAAACTTCCTGAAACTCTCAAGCGAGCATGTAGCATCTATTGCAACCATCTTAACAACTTTTGGTCATTTGCCTTTTATCAAGCTTCTTGAAAGACTCAATTAGGAATTAAAGAATTTAATACTTGCAGGCGTTGATGACCAAATCCCTTTGATTTGATGAGAAGGATCTTGAGTTCTGAGCCTGCATTCACAATATCTTTATCATAAATCTTGTGTTTGAATACTCATGAAATCAGTGACAGAATACATTACCTTCAATGTTCCCTCAAGAAGCGGATTTGTAAACATCACATCACAGGTTGACAAGATTGTTCAAAAAAGTGGAATCAGAGATGGTCTTTGTTTGGTAAATGCGATGCATGTCACAGCCAGCGTATTTATCAATGATAATGAAAGTGGTCTTCATCACGACTATGAAAAGTGGCTTGAAGAACTAGCACCGCACGGACCAGTAGATCAATATGAACATAATAAAACTGGAGAAGACAATGCAGACGCTCATTTGAAAAGACAAGTAATGGGTAGAGAAGTTGTTGTTGCTATAACCAATGGTCAACTTGATTTTGGACCATGGGAACAAATATTCTATGGAGAATTCGATGGAAGGAGATCAAAAAGAGTTCTTGTTAAATTAATTGGAGAATAATTAAGAAAGAGAACCACGCTTTTGACTTTCTTCAAGATTTGATTTTATCTTGAAACCTTCCTCATGATTTTGCGGACCATGATTACACTTTACACATCCTATCTTAAAGCCATTAGAATCACGGACATAAGTTTCACAACCACAGAAACAAGTCATATTAATCAAAAACCCGTACTGAGATATAACTTATTTCAAAATTAATTTTTGCAACACTTTCCATATGGAATATCGTGATCATGGGGACATTTTCTTGGATGCTTTAACATTGTACAAAGAGCATCAGTAAACTGCTCATTCATGTGATGTTCTATTCCGCAAACCATCTCCTCATCTATGTCTACTTTGAGTGCACTATCCATCAAAACTTCTAACAATCTGCTATTTCGCATCATGTTAGAACCTACCTGTTCTCCTCCTTTGGTTAGGGAAACACCAGTCTTGTTATAATTAACAAGTTTAGATTCATTTAGCTTTTTTAACATCTGAACAACACTTGGTTGTCTAACATTTAGCATCTTGGCTATTGAACTAATCTTCACAGGATTACCACTTTCTTTTATGTGCCAAATGGCCTTTAGATACATCTCAACATGTTCAGCTTCTGCGGTACCAACAAACAGAACTTCGTCTTTTGTATTTGACAGATTGTTTTACCTCACTTAACATCCTTTGATTCTTTTAATAAATATTCAAAATACTCACGTGCAAAGCCGGCAAGACCAGAATGATCTGCCCATATAGCTACTGCTTCTGCAGATCCAGAGGTGCCAAGATCCTCTCCAAGTAATATAACAACATATCTTTTGTCTGATATTACGCCACCTCCAAAGAGTCCTTTCTTAATTTTTACTTTGGCCACTCGTGATAATGCTTTAAGAGTTTCTGAATTTGCATCATCAGAAACTAATATTGTAATGTCCACCCCTCTATCATGGAGTAACCTAAGCTTAGGTAATGCCTCCTTTGCTAGATCCTCTGCAACTTTTGGTATTGCTATCAACACTTCGTTTCTACATGAATCTACCATTTCCAAAATTTTAGAAGCAATATTTATCACCCCTGAAAGAACCCAAATGTCAGGTCGTTCACTGGTGCCACTTTGTTCGTAAAGTGGAGTAAGTTCTTTTAAAATTGTGGATTCATTATTTTTGAATTCTACTTCTTGAGATTGTCTGGTATTGTCTATTGCAGTAGAAGGTGGTTTTGCAAAATATTGTGTAGGTCTTGATTCATCAGAACCAATCCATCCCTTTTCTTCCAGCGTACCCAACACTTCATATATTTTTGAATATGGAACACCAGATTTCTGACTTAGATCGGACGCATTTATCTGACCAGTTTTTAAAAGTGCAGAATACGTTTTTATTTCATAACTTGTGAGGCCTATTTTTTCTAGCGCCTTTCGTGCCTTATCTGAAAGACTCATCTATTTTCATTCTAGCCTTTTGATATATATGTCAACTATGATATTCACAAATCAGGTATATTGGATTACGCTTAATCTCACAAAACCACCGGTGTCTTGTAGGAAATCGATTAAATACTAACTCTGAAAACAAGCGATTAGTATGGAACTAATCCAGATTGTCAACCAGAAGGTACCTACACTAGGTAAGAAATCTACAATTAGATTTACTCAAAGTATATGTCCTGACTGCAAC
This sequence comes from Nitrosopumilaceae archaeon, assembly GCA_041477675.1. Taxonomy (GTDB): domain Archaea; phylum Thermoproteota; class Nitrososphaeria; order Nitrososphaerales; family Nitrosopumilaceae; genus UBA8516. Next base: position 2,085 of record JBGOUS010000023.1, on the reverse strand, counting down.
ATGATTCTAGACGCAGAGGTCTTTGAAAGAGATGGTAAAGTATTCATGACAAAGACCTGTCCTACACATGGCGAATGTGAGGAGCTCTACTTTGGTTCTTATGAAATGTACAAAAAGTTTAGCACTTATTGGATGGACGGAAAAGGCGCTCATGCTCCAAATGTTATGATTGAGAAATGTTCGTGTCCAAACAACTGTGGTCTTTGTTCAAATCACTTATCTCACAGTGGATTAGCAAACATGATAGTTACTAACAGATGTGATCTAACATGCTGGTATTGTTTCTTCTATGTGAAAAAGGGACTTGAAGGTGCGTACATGTATGAACCCTCGCAGGATCAAGTAAGAGCAATGATGAAGACTCTGAGGGCAGAAAGGCCAATTCCAGGAAACTCAATGCAAATAACTGGTGGTGAACCCATGTTGCGTGAAGATATTGTTGATGTTATAAAAATAATGAAAGAAGAAGGAGTAGATCATATTCAGATGAACACAAACGGAATTAGATTTGCTCTGGATCCAGAAGCAATGCGCGAAGTAAGACTAGCTGGTGTTAACAACCTTTACCTAAGCTTTGACGGTGTAACTGCAAGAACAAATCCAAAGAACCATTGGGAAGTTCCATATGCTCTTGAAAGTGCAAGAAAGACAGGAACTACAGTAGTTTTTGTTCCAACAGTTATCAAATCAATTAATGATCACGAACTGGGTGGTATAATCAGATATGCACAAAAGAACTTGGATGTTGTTCATGCAGTAAACTTCCAGCCAGTCTCCTTAACAGGAAGAATGGGCAAAAAGGAACGTGAGAAATACAGAATCACAATTCCTGACTGCATCCAAAGAATTGAGGAACAGACTGGGGCTGAAGTTACGGTAGACGACTGGTTCCCAGTTCCAAGCTGCATGCCACTTACAAACGTCATTGAGGCATTTTCAAGCAAACCAAAATACGAGTTATCAATTCACTTTGCATGTGGTGCCGGCACATACATCTTTGAGGATCAGGAAACCAAGAAATTTGTACCACTAACCAGATTTGCAGACATTCAAGGAATGTTAGAGCTTTTCGAAGACAAGGCAGAAGAAATTCGCTCTGGCAAGAACAAATACTTTACAATGCTTGAAGTTGTACGAAAACTTTCAAGCTTTGTTGATAAGAAGAAACAGCCTGCTGGATTAGATTTAGCAAAGATGTTTGGGAACATTTTGATGAAGAGATCGTTTGACTCAGTTGGTTCATGGCATGTCAAAGGACTATTTCTTGGCATGATGCACTTCCAAGACAAATACAACGAAGACCTAGAAAGGCTACAAAGATGTGATATTCACTATGTAACACCTGATCTTAGAATCATTCCATTCTGTGCTTTTAATGTGATACCTGAATGGTATAGAGATAGAATACAAAAGAAATATTCTACTACCGTAGAAGAATGGGAACAAAAAGTAGGCGCAAAACTAGAAGATGGCTTGTACCGAGGAATCATGAGACGAGGATCAGGAGATGAACTTGCTGCAGGCTGTGCAAAAAGCCAGATGTTCCATGAAGCATCCCAGACTTTAGTGTAAATCTTTTCTTTCTCCTTTAGATTTCTACTGTCAAACACGAACAATTTGTTAATAACATCACTTTTATAGTCAAGATATTTTTTTTGAATATGACACAACCAAAAATTAATTACAATTCAATTTCAAAGATTCTGACGCTAAGATACGACCCTGAAAAGGCTTCCGGGATGAGGCCTTTATCTTACAAAGATTTCAGTCCAACTCAGATTGATGATATTGAAACAAAAATAGTTGATATTATAAAAGAAGACCTAATAATAATGAAGAAAAAATCGAGGGTTAATCGTATTTCGTTGTCTCTTAGTGCTGGAGTAGATTCTGGACTCACATTAGCAATGATAAGATCGGTTCTTCCGGATATCAAGATCACGTGCTTTAGTATGGGTTTCGGGGATGAAGATGATGAGGTTCAAAGAGCAAAGGAGATATCCAGAATTTACAATTGTAATTTTCACAACATAATAAAAGATGACATCCTAAGTGAATTGCCCCAATTAATTTACATTGTAAGAG
>JBGOUS010000083.1:0-5024 GCA_041477675.1 Nitrosopumilaceae archaeon | reverse complement strand
TACTGAGGATTATCGAATTTGGAAGTGATTCAACGAATGCCAATTACTAATAGGGTCACGTTAAGACTCCCAAACCAGGTTTTAGAGATATTAAAAACAGAAGCTGAAAAAAAAGACCTTACGTTAAACGCACTTGTCACCAAGATTCTTTTCAAAAACATTTCATTTGAGTTACATGTGAAGGCCATGCATGACCTAACAATTCCTCCTGAAATATTTATTGAGTTCATAAATAAAAGTGACAACTCTACAATAGAAGGAATTGCTAAAAATGGACCTGCCATAGTTAAGAAGTTGTTTAGAATTCTTGGTTTAGAGTATGATCTTGATAATATAATATACAATTACTTTGAGATGGTCGGAAAATATTGTGAGTGGTACAGTTTTTCTCACAAGACAAAACATAATCGGCACAGGTTTGTCTTCAATACAACATTAGGTCCCAAATGGGCAAATTTTCTCTCAATTTATGCAAAATCCATACTAGAATCGCTTAGAATTCATATTGAAGAATCATCGGTTAATGATGGTGTTATAGTCTTTGAATTTTCACAAAGATAAAATGTTGAAACAACCTGACGCATTTTGCTTCTAAATTTGTCCTGTGATGATGTTTTGTCTGTTGCCTCAAGGGCTCAATTCGCAGTTTTAGATAATTCTTATTTTGTATGATGTAATTGAGTTGTATTTTGGTAATGGCTTTTATTCACTGTCTGATCTTAGATGATAAAAAACAGAACCGATACACTGAACTATGGATAAATTGTTTTAAACCAGAGTTTGGTTATTTTCATCATGAAGATTATTAACGCAATTCCAGGTTTTGGCCAACTATTAACCGAACAACAGGTAAGGGAATTTCTTGTAAAATCTAAACTAAACCTCCAGTTAGGAACTATAGATGAAAAGGGCGAGCCTAACATACATCCGATCTGGTATCTCTTTGAAAATGACAGACTCTACGTTGCGACTTCAAAAAAATCAAAAAAAGCCAACAATGCGTTACGGCAAAACCTTGTTTATTTTTCCATTGATGATGAAGCGTTTCCTTACAAGGGTGTGAAAGGAAAAGGTAGCATAAAATCACTTGATGATATTAATTCCAATATTAAAATAGCAGAAAAGATAATCACAAAGTACATGGGAAGTTTAGAAAATGACATTGGTAGATGGATTATCAATGAGATACTACAAGGAAATGAATCTGTACTTGAAATTTCTCCAAAGTTTTTCTCCGCTTGGTCATTTGGACCACCCTCTTAAATTAGACGATTTTCCAAGATAAAGTGAGTGTGAAAATAAATGTCCGAATATATGATCAAATCTATCCAGCATCTGATTGATTTAGGAAGAGGTGATCCTGAAAGATTGACTGAGATTTTAAACACGCTCAAACAAAAAGCACCATTATATTTTTCAGACTACAAATATCTTGAGGATCTGCTTTCTCAAAAAGAAGAACCACCAAGTAAAACTGACTTGAAGAACAAAGTAAAAGAGATAAAGCAAGCGGTAAATACAAAACAAAAAACTAATTCGAAAAATTCGACTAACGAAGCTTTCTCTATACTTAGAGCAAGGCTGGCAGCAGGCGAAATTACTGTAGATGAGTTCCAAGCCATTAAAAAAATTCTAAAAGATAACTAGATTCAGGAAGGACCAATGCTTCTTAAATCTTAAATGTATTAATACAAAGAGCACTCTAGATTGATTATCTATGAAACATGATTCCAAGCCAAGCGTCTATAATAGTCTAGCCACAACTTTACATCGTTACACTTTCTACTTTAAGAAAGAACAAAATCTTTCGTATATTGGTGTATAAATTTGTCAAAACTTGCTCCTCTTCCACCAGCACCAGTGTTGATGACGTGTTTTGGTCATTGTGGAATAGGTCTTGGTGCAGAATCATACAGAAGATTATTGCTTGATGTAGGAGCTGATCCTCTAAAACCAATCCTTCGTACAGCAAAAGATGAATCAAGAGTTCTGAAAAGATACGGTAGCACAATTTTGCGATTTCCAACTGGATATTCAGGAACTGAAATTCCACTCATACCAAGAGCATTACTAGTGGATTTAGACCCAAGAGCTGCAAATCTAATCCTACAATCGTATCCTGAACTTTTTGCATTAAGAGACAAACATGTAATTCACGGGGCAGGTGGCGCTGCAAGAAATTGGGCTGAGGGACGAACCCGATTTATCAAAGAAGTAAGCCACAAGTTTGATATGCAAAAACAACTTTCTGCACTTTCGCCTGAACCAGTTCGAGGCTTTACAGTGCCGTTTGCTATGGGTGGAGGTACTGGAAGTTCTTTCGCTAGCTCCTTTATTGAATTCATTAAAAAAGATACGAAGGAACATGCTACCATTGCCACTTTGGGCCTTTTGCCTGAGTTTGGATGGGATCCTATAATTTTGGAGGCTGCTGCAATAAACATCGTAATGAATCTAGAATATCAGATAAAATACAGTGACTGTTCTATTTTATTTTCAAATAAAAGACTGCGAGAGCTATCTCACAAATTTGAGAAAAAGTTAGAAAAGATTCCCTCAATCATTGATGATCTTCCACATGAACAAGAGGTTGGATGGAAAGATTACAAAGGCATGAATCTGATTGCCGCTAACGCAATATCGATGTTCGTTTCATCTTTTGCAAGAGAAACAGAATGGGATATGTCAAATTATAGAACATGGCTTGCAACAAAACGACCACGATTTGCCATTCCATGGGTTATACCAATTGTGCCTGAAGAGAATCAATGGGGTTCAAATATAATTGGTGGAAAAACTAACACAATGGAAAGTATAATTGATCACATTAAGAAAAGAGAAGATGCGGTTCTATTTGATATAGACGAGAATGATATCAGAAATAACGGTGGACCAAAAGACTCTTGCTGCGCATTAGTAAAAATAAAAGGAGATTTTGATGTCAAAGAAAGAGAAATTCTGAAAAACATGATAAAAGAAAGATTCAACATCGAGAATTCCCGAATGATCTTTATCAAGATACCAATATTGGATACCGAACAAGCAAATATTACAATACTAGTGAACACCAAAGCCATAGGTCCAAAAATTCTTGATATCGCACGCGAAGCAGAAGAGTCTTGGGATGGATACAAGGAAGAGTATGGTAAGTGGGGTTTGAGTACTGAAGAATTCAAAAAGAGCTTCATGAATGTAGTTCATGAATTCAGCTAGAGGTAATTGATATGACCGAACTTACTTATCTGGAAGAAATGGCAGGAAGAATAAAGACCAATAGACAACACTTATTCGATGTTGACGACGTACTTTCTGACGTCAAGGCCAAGATACACGAACTTCCACTAAAACGTTCTGCAGAATCTACCTTTGCAAAAATGATAGGCGTAGAATACGATGATGAATTTGAAGAGCTTGAAAAATCAAGAGATACACTAATTTTTCAAAAAGAAGAACTTGAGAACGCAATTAAAATAGATATTGACAGATTCATCACTGACATGACATCTCCAGATTTAGTCATTCCACTTGACCCAGTTCCAAAATTCAACGATGGGAACACTATATACAAGTATAGAGATGGTGCAAAATTCACTAACGTGTTTGATATCCTAAGTGAATTGCTTGGCTTGAGTGCTCCTTTGGTTGTCAAAGATGTTATGCTTTCATCATCCGAAGTAGTTGTTAAGGTATCAGATGAATTAGAAGCAAAGAAGAAATTCATTAACAGTATGAGTGAAGTACAAAAAACATTATTGATAAAGAAAAGACAGTCGCGTTTTGAATAATTCACTATAATACTTGTAATAACGCAAGAGTTTTTGAAATTAATTTGGTTTTTTCAAATGCAGTAAGAATTGATAGTCGAATGTTTTTGATTCTATGTGGATCCTCAGAGTATAATTGGGCAATTCTTTCAATTTCAGGATGGAAATTATGATCACTAAGATATGATTTTGATGCATCTAAGAGCTCAGAATAACTATCTGAATAGTTCCCAGATTTTTCTATTTTGATGACTAAGACCTTCACTAGGCCTTGAATTCTAGCAAGTTCTCTTTTTATAATATCTAGATCCCCAGGCTTATCTTTAAGCTCGTTTAATATTTTATAAGAATCAATTATTTGTCTCAAGATGCTTTTGATGTAATTGTAATCCATGTAAAATGCCTCAATCCTTTTTCGCTAATTTGAGAGAGACAGAATTTATACAATATCTTTGATTTGTTGGTGTTGGTCCATCATCAAAGACATGACCAAGATGTGCCCCGCACTTGCTACACATTACTTCAACTCGTATCATCCCATAACTTGAATCAGTTTCACTTGCGATACTTTCTTTGTCTAAGGGATTCCAGAAACTTGGCCAACCCGTTCCAGAATCAAACTTTGTTTCGGAACTAAACAATTCATTGCCACAACAAATGCACTGGTACACCCCTTTTTCTTTACAATGATTATATTCCCCTGAAAAAGGACTTTCTGTACCTTTTTTCCTACACACTTCATATTGTTCCGGAGAAAGCATTTTTTTCCACTCATCTTCGGATTTGACGATAAATTTTTTTGCCATAACAAAAAATAAATAAAAAAGTATTAGAGTGTTATCAAAACATTTTCTAAGTATTTCTAGTTTCTCCCACGTTGATGTTAATCGTTAGCGGTTCAGACAGTGGGTCTGGATTGTCCACACTTTCCCAAACAAAGATGTGTGCGGTGTATTTGCCAAGATTTGTTGGTGTCCATGATTGTGAAGGGCTCATGAACTGTCCAGGGCCTAGCGAACCTGTTATCCAAGACAGAGATACTGTTACTCCATTTTCATCTTGTATCTGTACCAAATAGGCAAAGGGCTGGGCTCTATCTTGATTGTTAGTAAGATCTGCCGTAATCTGTACTTGTGTATCTACCAATACCTTCCATTGGTCATTTACAAGGTTGACTGAATATCCTCCGATTGCACCGTAGACATAATTATTTACTGACAATAAAAAAATTGTTACAATAAAAGCAGTGACAGAAAACAC
>JBGOUS010000035.1:0-7724 GCA_041477675.1 Nitrosopumilaceae archaeon | reverse complement strand
TACATCAATATGGATGAAATCAGCACGTCCCTGTGCAGCTCGTTTTACTTCATTTTGTAGATTTGTCATGTCACCTGCAATTATTGATGGAGCAATTAGAAATTGACAATCAAGCTCAAGATCAATTATTGGAGCGATTTTTGGATTTGGTGCAACACCGTGCCACTTGGGATTATCTTCCATGTGTTCTATGCTTTTTCCTTTAATAGTACGGGACACGATGATGGATGGAGTTCCTTTTGTCTGTTGAGCAGATTTTATTGCTTTTATTATTTGTTCAATTCTGTGACCATCAATTTCTAAAACATTCCAACCAAATGATCTCCACTTGTCACCTGTTTTCCATCTTGAAGCATCTTTCCACATTTCTGAAATGTCATCGCTTACAAGTTCTTCGTCAAGTGGCATGACTTTTTCCGTATAATCATCTTGTTGAATGAAGTTTCTATCGAGAAATACTGTTAGATTATCAAGTTTGTATTTTGAGGCAGCCATAGATGCTTCCCAGACCTGTCCCTCGTCTGACTCACCATCTCCTATTATTGTGTAGATCCTGTGGGATTTACCGTCAATTCTTGCAGCAAGTGCCATTCCTATTGAGAACGAGAGTCCTATTCCAAGTGAACCTCCACAAAACTCAACACCTGGGCATTTTAGATCAGGATGTCCCTGTAATCGACTTTCAAATTTTCTTAGAGTTTCAATCTCTGATTTGTCAAAATATCCAGCTACGGCAAGGTTTGAAAACAGTCCAGGCGATGCATGTCCTTTTGACAATACTAATCTGTCACGATCCTCCCATAGAGGATTCTTTGGATCATATCGCAAGAATTTAAAAAAGATACAACCCATAATTTCTGCCATGGAAAAGGAACCACCTGGATGGCCAGAGCCAGCAGTTGAGGTTCCTTTTATGACAAGTTTGCGAGTTTCGTGAACTTGCTTTATGATGTGATAGTAATTCAGTCCCATGCCTTATCCAAATTCTTAAAATCTTGAACATCTAAAAATGAATCAATATTCATAATTTTTAGCGCATTTGGAGCAAATAAAAAGTTATTTCAGAAAATTTCAATTTGATAAAACAGTAGGTTAGATATGGATCTACAGAATCTGATTCCTATCAAAGTTTATGATGACGAATGTAGGAGGAGGGGGTTATTCCTCTAATTTCATCGATCCTCACATCAAAAATCAGATCTTCTGTACAGTTGAACATATAATGACCTTATCGAAAAGAAAGTAAAAAGTCAGAGGCAGTCTCTAAGATCTAAAAGCCTCTTTACAAATAGCAAAAACATTCCGCTTCAAGATTAGTATCCCCTGCTGTTTCTATCAGGAGTCGAGTTGTTTGGATTTCTAAATCCATGCTTTTCCATCATATGATTTAAGAATCTTATATCATCAGTAAATTTTTCACCACAAACTGCACAATTTCCCACAGGATTTATCTGGCATCGCCATCTTTTTAGGTTTTCATGTCATATAGATGACTATGCAAAAAAGTACACGCCTTCCTAAGCTGTCATTTTCCATCACACCAAATGAACAAGGATATCTTATTGCGTGCAATGAAATCCCATATCTTTTCACTGATGCGTCAAAGATAGAGGAAATAAACTATCAAATTAACATACTTGTTGGAGAATATATTGAGTATTTTCCAGACGATGCAATAAGACGTGGAGTAGAGCTAACAATACCGACAGAGGCAATTTGGAAAGCTACACCAAACAGTATTGCATTAGAATAAAAAGTGCCAGCACTACTGCTTCCCAAGGGCTCTCGCACCTTAGTAACACAGCAGCGACATTGGGTTTGACTTCCGGGTTCGGAATGGGACCGGGTCGGACCCCAACACTATGGCCGGCTTGAATGTTGTTTCAATATTCTTCTGTATTAATCTTACTTGAATAAGAGGTATAAATTAACGAATGAATTGAGTAATTTATGACTCATCGAGTTGCTGTACTTGATAAGGAATTATGTCAACCCAAAAAATGTGGTCTTGAGTGTATCAAATATTGTCCGGTAAACAAGTCAGGAGCAGATTGTATTATACTAAACGAAGAGATTGGAAAAGCTCAGATTGATGAAAACATATGCAACGGATGTGGCATTTGTGTAAAAGTATGTCCATTTGATGCCATTACAATTGTAAATCTAGCCCAGGAGCTGAAAACAGAAAAAATTCATCAGTATGGAATAAACTCTTTTAGATTGTACCGAGTTCCCACACCAAAAAAAGGTCAGGTAATAGGACTGCTTGGTAGAAATGGGATGGGAAAAAGCACTATCGTCAATATTCTTTCAGGCAACTTAAAACCAAACTTAGGAAATCATGCATCCCCTCCAGAGTGGAGTGATATTTTGAAGAATTTTCAAGGAACTGAATTAAAATCGCATTTTGAAAAAATTGCAAATGGTCAGATCAAGGCATCAATAAAACCTCAGCAAGTGTACAATTTAGCTAAAGTCTTTAATGGGACTGCAAAGGAACTTTTGGAAAAATATGATGAGCGCAACGTCATGACAGAACTTGTAAGGGAACTAGGGTTACAGAATTCAATGGAAAACAAGCTTAGTGAGCTTAGTGGAGGAGAATTACAAAGACTAGCTATTGCAGTTGCAGCATCAAAGGATTCTGATTTTTATTTTTTTGATGAGCCATCTTCCTATAATGACGTATTTCAGAGAATAGGAGTAGCAAGGGTAATCCAAGGTCTTGCTAAGTTAGACAAAAGTGTGATGGTAGTAGAACATGACCTGACAGTTCTTGATTATCTCAGCGATTTTATTGATGTACTTTATGGTGAACCAGCTGCCTACGGTGTTGTTGCAGATCTGTTATCTACTAAAGTTGGAATTAACGTGTTTTTAGACGGCTATCTACCAAATGAGAATGTGAGATTCAGAGATACTGCGTTCAGGTTTGATGCATCGACTTCATCAGATGAGTTTGTGATGACAGAGAATGTCATCACATATCCATCTTTGCAAAAGACTTATCCGAAATTTTCAGTTTCTATCGAAGCTGGAAAGGTACGAAAAAATGAAGTTCTTGGAATCGTAGGTGCAAATGCTTTAGGAAAAACAACTTTGATGAAGATGATTGCAGGTGTTGAAAAACCAGATTCTGGTGCACTAGAAACTAAGGTCAAGATATCTTACAAGCCGCAATATTTGACTAATGATTATGATGTTGAAGTGATATCACTTTTAGAAAAAGCAAATGAGGGAGGATTAGAAGGAACCACTGAAGAAGAACAAGTAGTTGATCCATTGAAGATAAAAAAACTTTACAACAAATCTGTCAAGAATTTGTCAGGTGGAGAGTTACAAAAAGTGGCAATTGTTGCATGTCTTTTACAAAAAGTGGATCTGTATGCACTTGATGAACCGTCAGCATTTTTAGATGTTGAAGACAGAATTACAATTGCCAAGATTATCCAGAGATTTGTTCGTTCTTATGGTAAATCTGCAATCATAATAGATCATGATATTCAACTCATGGACCTGATCTCAGATTCATTAGTGATTTTTGAAGGAGTTCCAGGAAAGGAGGGCCATGGTTCATCGCCCATGTCAAAAGCAGAAGGAATGAATCGTTTTTTAAAATCACTAGACATCACGTACAGGCGTGATGAGACAAGTATGAGACCTCGAGTAAACAAAACTGACAGCAGGCTTGATCGAGGACAAAAACAGTCAGGACATTTCTACTATAGAAATTGACTCGAATGTTAAAGGAGGCAGTGTTAGGAATACTGTCAGAAAAAGAAATTTCAGAATTGTACGGGGCATTTGATCAGATAGGAGATATCATAATCATTAGAATACCAGATTCTCTTCTCTCTAAAAAGAAAATAATAGGGGAGACTCTTTTAAAAAAAGTGAAAACTGCAAAATCTGTTTTTTATCAATCATCTCCAGTAGAGGGCGATTTTAGAATACGAAATTTAGAATTACTTGCTGGTGAAGATGAAACAGAGACAGAATACAAAGAACATGGATGTAGATTCAGAGTAGATGTACAGAAAGCATTTTTTTCCCCTAGGCTTTCTACAGAAAGAGAAAGAATTGCAAATATAATCAACGATGGAGAAATTGTAATCAACATGTTTGGTGGAGTGGGCATGTTTTCTATTATTGCAGCTAAGAAAAAGAAATGCACTGTCTACAGTATTGACATAAATCCATATGCGATAGAACTCTGCAAGAAAAGCATTGGTCTAAACAAGTTGAAAGGACAAGTTGAGCCTATTATTGGAGATGCATCTAAGATAATTGAAGAAAGGTTAGCAGACAAAGGTGATAGAGTCCTTATGCTTCTTCCTGAAAGGTCGGATGAGTTTCTTGATTCAGCCATTAAAGCAGCAAAAAGTGGTGGAATAATTCATTATTATTCACATCAACACGCAGATAAAAGACAGGATGCAGTAGAATTATCAAAACAACGTTTCTTGAAAGTAACTCCTGTGAACTCCGAAGTCGTAGGGGGAAGAATGGTAAGGCCTGTTGGACCTCATTATTATCAAACTGTCGTTGACGTTAAAATACAAAAATAATTTTATTCACTTTTATGAACATAATGTTGTCCACATCTAATCAAGTCTAGATATTAGATCATTTTTTGTCGTCTGACACAGTAGATGACGGAGATGGTTTTGATGTTGCCATGTTATATCCAATCCATGATATGACTCCCAGTATTCCCCCTACTGCCATAAGTACTGAAAGTTGTAGAACTATCGGACTCCATTCTGAGAGCATTAGAAGATACGCGTATACGACAAATCCGACAATACACAAAACAAAGATCGTTATTCCCATATTGCGTTGTCGAGTCATAGCGCTAGAGTCTTTTTGAGAGTAATTTAATTTAATCTAGTAGAAGAATTCGATTGCCATCAAGTATGCATCTTCGCCATCACGATAGTATGATTTTATTCTCTGTTTTATGATAAATCCGATTTTTTCATAAAGTCTGACCGCTTCATTATTACTGCAACGAACTTCCAAATATAGCTCGTCTGCTTTTTTTATCTTGGTACCAGCAATGGCCTCTTCAATCAGAACTCTTCCAATTCCCTTTTTTCGCTGCTCTTCTAATACAGCAACAGAAACTACATGACCTTTTTTCACAAAACCTAGTTTTTTGAAATTAGAAAATCCATATTCTGTTTTGCACATAATATATCCAACTAGTTTCCCGTTAACCTCTGCAACAAGAAATGATTCTGGGAGTTCTGCAAGTAAACTTTCATAAAAATAATCAGAATAATGTTCAGGTAAAGTTTTCATGTTAATTTCCATTACTGGAATCAGATCGCTAGGATCACATCTTCTAATAAGACAATCTCCAATTTCTCTAAGTGCTACTTGCAATTCTAAATTATCAGCATCTATCAATTATTTAACCTTAAGCAAGTAAAAGAATTAATTCATAGCAAAAGAAGTCATATTCATTGAGTGAACCTACCCAAGAAGAAGTGATATCCGTTGTTTCTTCAGTATTTGAGATAAAAAGTGTAAATCAGAATCTAGATGCGCTTCAATTCGAGATAGAGCAAGAAGGATTCAAACCAAAATTTGTAAAACTTGCACAAAGTTTGGAACCAATAAATTGCATATGTAGGTTAGAAAGATCGTCGGAAGGTCGATTATATATTCTTGTAAACAGGCTACTCCCCATAACTACAAAATCCAGACGTATTCCAAAATCATGGATACCAAGAATACTTTTTGCAATAGTAATAGCATTTACAATGATTGATGGGTATTATAGAACAATTGGTGCAAATTCTCTAGTTTACGTAGGAGAGCCCTTAGAGATGGCAGGACTTTACACATTATCTCTTTTGGGCATTTTAGGAGTTCATGAATCAGGACACCTCATAGCAGCCAAATTGCACAAGATACGAACCTCATGGCCTTATTTTATCCCAGGAATACCTGTTTTTGGAATTCCAACATTTGGTGCATTTATTCAATCCCGCGGTCTTACAATTAATAGAGACATCCTTTTCGACATAGCAATTGCGGGACCTATAGCTGGTTTTGTGATAGCTGTAATAGTGTCGATTTATGGTGCATATACATCTCCTTTAATAGATGGTCATATAGCTGCAAATCTTTTTGAAAAATCAGAACTTGTAAAGATGAATGAGAACATACTGATAACTATGATACTTGCAATTTTCGGAAAGGCTGGAGAAGGAACCGAAGTCATCATGACTCCAGTTTTGTTTGCAGGGTGGCTTGGATTTCTAATTACATTTTTGAATCTTCTTCCTGCATGGCAACTTGATGGCGGTCATATTGCTCGTACGCTCTTTGGACAAAAATGGCATAAGATAGCTACATATGCTAGTATGATAGTTCTTGCTGCTTTAGGATATTACATTATGGCACTTTTCATCTTACTTATGAGTAGTCGAAATCAGGGAGCAATGCCACTGGATGATATTTCACCACTTTCTAGTAGTAGAAAAAAAATGTACCTTGTAGTAATAGTACTTGCAGTTTTGTGCGCCCCACTTCCATAATCCTATCTTAACAAAACATATGATCCATCTGAAACTACAGCGACTTTTTGTCGTATGCCCTGTGTCTTTAAGATATAATCCATAGCATCTTTTATACCACTAAATGCGATCATGCCAAGTTTTTCTTTTGTATAGAACTCTGGTAGAATCGAAACGATTCCTACTTTGAATTTTTTTGCAGTTTCAGTTAAAAACAAAAGATCTTCCATGCCGTCTACATATTTTGCGGGGTTTTTTAGCCTGTCCAAATTCATCCTTCCTTCAATGTATTGTTGAATTGCTTCTGAACCTATTCCTCTTCCACATTCTGCCAAAAGAATTGCTAGTCCCTCCTCTTTAATTGCTTCAGAACAATTCCAGAGTGAAGCAAGTGACCTGCCAAGAGTTTCACTTCCACTTTCTTTGCCAGGACTAATTATCATTGTTCTGTGTTTTCCTACTTCGTTTATGGCAAAAGGTAGAAATGATTTTGATATTGTCGATGTTGATGATGGATGTCCTGTTGCCAAGTTTATCACTCCTGTTGAATTACCTACTATTTCGATTGCTGATATCTCAAATGCATCAGTAAATTTTTGTGCTACTGCAAGATTTGTAAGATCTTCTCCTGGTGCTGGAAGATTTCCTTTTCTTTTTTCGTATGCTGCAAGCATGTGTTCTTTTCCAAATCTTCTAATAAGTTTTGTAGAAATGGTGTTAAATCCAAATAATCCATCAAATTCCATTTCTCCGACAAAGATTAGATTAGAATTTGAAAGTTGAACATCACCAAATTCTGTAATTGTCAAACTAGGATCTGTGAAAATGCTTTTCATCATATGCATATCAGGTTTATCAATTAGGAGTCTAGGTTTTGGAATTGATTTTTGGTTACATATATCAAATAAAAGTGAAATTATCTTTTGTACGGCTTTTGAATGATCCAGTACAACAAGTTCTGTTGGTTTTGAAAGATCAATTTGTTCTAATTTTGATGCAATTTCAGGATCCGTTAGAACAGTACCTTTAGAGTCTATTTTTTTGTCAAGGTTTTCTGCTCGTATGTCTAATATTACATCAGTTGATCCATAGTTAAGCCAAATTTCTGGCATAAGACTACGAATAGGACAGTTAAAATAAATCCGATATAGTTAATTTTGCTGTGGATTTTGTCAAAGAATTTGCAACGTTTTTGTA
>JBGOUS010000177.1:0-3023 GCA_041477675.1 Nitrosopumilaceae archaeon | reverse complement strand
CAAAACCTGATGAAAAGGAAAATACGAGTATAAAGAAAAGTAGTTTTGGTATAGCCAATACTAAATTACGCCACGTAGAATCATTATTATCTTTTCTGCTATAACATTTGCAGCTAAAGTCTGAGCTTCTTTTGTCTGTGAGCCTATGTGAGGAGTGCAAATGACGTTTGGCAATGTTGCAAGTTTGTTTCCTGTTGCAGGTTCTTTTTCAAATACATCCAAAGCTGCGCCTGCAATCTTTCCATCTTTTAATGCAGTATAAAGTGCCTCTTCATCTATAATTTCTCCCCTAGACGTATTAATAAGATAAACAGTTTTTTTCATCTTTCCAAGTCTTTGTGAATTTACTAAATGATGAGTATCGTTTGTATATGGAACATGGAATGAAATGTAATCAGCGCTTGAAAGCAATGTGTCAAGATCTGTTTTTATCAATCCCACCTCGCGTACAAACTCATCAGCTATTGGAATTACATCATATCCTATGATATTCATATTTAATGCTCTTGCATGTTTTGCAAGTCTCTTGCCTATGTTTCCTAGTCCAACAATTCCAAGATACTTTCCTGATAGTTCTGTTCCCATCAGTTCTTTTTTGAGCCATTTTCCGTTACGTATTTCTCTATCAGCTCTTGGGATTTCTCTTGCGAGTGAGAGCATCAATCCCAAAACAAGTTCTGCAACTGCATTAATTGCACCTTCAACAGCATTTATCACTCTGATTCCTTTTGTTTTTGCTGCATCCACATCGATGTTATCAAGACCTACACCTACTCGCGCAATTATCTTACACTTGTCTGCTTTTTCTATCATCTCTTTTGTTATTTTGGTTCTGCTTCTTACTATAACAATGTCAAAATTCCCAATTCTTTCCTTGATCTTATCTGGAGTGATTTCTGGTTCGTATGTAATTTTTAGACCATTTTTTTGCAGGATGTCATTTAGGATCGGGGCCACCTGATCACATATTAAAACAGATTGATTAAAACTCATGAAAAAGAACCACTATGTACAGAATATAATCATTGTGCATGCTAAAAAACAAAAAAGGGAAAATAGGGAATTAAATTCCTAGTTGAGATTTTATTTCGTCAGCACGAGCGTCTGTATATAGACCATGCAAGTTTATCTTTGGATGTGACATGCTATTCATACCAGCTGGTGGTATGGCATCGCTAGGATTACCTAACACTTCAGCGTATGATTTTGCATCTCCCACCTCTAAACCAAATGGATTCCCAGCAACAATTACTGATGCTGATCCACTAAAGATTTCAGCGTAGTCGTGGTTTACTGCGACGTAGACTCCTGGTTCATCAAAGACAACATCCAATATTGCTCCCTGGGATCCACCAATTAACCATGTTTCTGTACCTTGTGCTTGTACCCTGTTTCCTTGAGTAACTCTATCAATTATCTCTCCCACTATGTGGAAGAAAAGTGGTTCGTTACCTTGGTTTTCAACAAACCATCTTGTGTGGGTACCTGTTGGTACAAACAGTAGTTGTGATTGGTATTGCTTTAGATCTGCAGAGTTCCATGGTTGTGCAACAAAGATGTTCTTTCCTGGATCACCTTTTATCAGCTTGTTGTGGACTTCGTTTGGAACATATCCAAATGAGAATCCGTTAACTACGGATAGAGTTTGGTGATGTTGCATCATTGCACTCATGTCATAGTTGCCGTCTTCAGTCAAGTACAATTGATTGTACTCTAACTGGAACTCTAGGGCGTCTGCAGGATACATGGTTCTTTCCTTTACGACTTTTCCGCCATCAACATTTGTTGATTCTACCATGAGTTTCTTGTATCCATCTAGTGGGTCAACAATTGCCATACCATACATTCCAGATAAGACATGTTGATCCATTGCAGCTACATCAACACCAGAACAGTGATACTTGAAAGTACCCGGGACTTGTGCAATGTAACAGTATGTCTTGGATGTTCCTGGTAGAATTTTACCAAAGTTTCCAGCAGACATTTGTGAAGCATGCATGTCGTTACCGTGTGGAGTTGGTTCACTTGCTGCAACTGTCATTGTCATCTTGACAACGTCACCTTGTGTGACTCTGAGTGTCGGACCGGGGACTTGACCACTAAAGGTCATTGCCTTGTAGGTTTTGCCACCCATTATTGGCAAGTCTGCACTTTGACCAGTTACATTGAATTCAACCACATGACGACCTGATTCTTCCAAGACTGCACAGTCTGTTTCAGCAAATGCCGCTGGCATTACTAATTCTAGACCGCCCATATCATGGATTTTTTGCATTAAGTCTGCATCAGTATTTGAAACAGACATTGCGCTTCCAGTCATTTGTGACTGCGTGTACGTGCTTCCGAACAACGTTGCTGCTATTACTGCAACTGCAGCGATAGACAGTATACCATATCGTTTGTTCATCGATCCAATCGATCTATTCTTAGTATATTAATCTATTGTGTACAACTTCAAAAACCACTGATTTTTACAAAGTTTTGATTATTTTATTTTTATAAAAAGTAATGAATATTAGTAAAACGAATTCTAGCTTGCGTGTGAAGTTTAGAATAGATAGGGATTCTTTAGGAGAAGTAAAAATTCCTGAAGATGCATACTATGGTGCTTTTACAGCTAGAGCAATTCAGCAGTATCATGTTACAGGTCAGCGATCACACCTTTATCTCATAATGGCATTTGTTATGATCAAACGATCAGCTACTATTGCAAATATGAGAACTAGCTCAATTGATAAAAAACGTGGAAATGCAATTATAAAAGCGTGTGATGAAGTCATATCTGGAAAATATCTTGACCAATTTGTTATTGAAGCCATAAACTCTGGTGCAGGAACTGCCTTCAACATGAATGTTAATGAAGTAATTGCAAATATTGCTCTTGAAATTTCGGGACAAAAGAAGGGAAAGTATGACATCATTCATCCAAATGATCATGTCAACATGTCACAATCAAGTAATGATACGTTTCCAACTGCAATGCATGTTTCAATTTTATTTAACTTAAAGCAAGTCATTCCAGT
>JBGOUS010000173.1:0-3082 GCA_041477675.1 Nitrosopumilaceae archaeon | reverse complement strand
CTAAAGAACGGCCAGATGGAAGTTCAGCTGACTTTCGCACAGAAACCTTTACTACACCATCATCGGATTTGTCAAAAAGATCCACCAGGGAAATTTCCCCTGCATTCTTAATCGTTGTTTGCTCGGTTGTTTCTAAATTCTGTTCATTTGTAGTAATGAGATCCTGTTGTGACATATCTCGGTGAGGAGCCAAATAAAGAGCAAAAAATACTAGTACAATAACTCCACCTATTACTCCGCCAAAAACAGCACTTGTTTTATCCACGAATCAGGATGTCAACGTTTATCTATAATTCTTACTAACAAATGATAGTTCTAGTTTATTTAGTTGCTATATTGTGGGCTCAAGGTTTACTTTCTCCTGATTCTCCAGCTTCATTGGCTTCCCCCGCCGGTGCAGTTTTAGTAGGTTGACTGGATTCCTGAAGATTTAGTGCGTTTTCCGTTTTTTCCTCGCCAGGTAGTTCTGCTGCAGAATCTCCAAAGTATGCCTTGATGCCTACTATCGTGACAACAATAGCCACTACAGCAATACCGATGCCAATAGGAATTTTTTTGTTCATAAACTAAGGATGTTTTTCAGTTATAAGAGTGTCATTCCCATTCCTATCTGTGAGAATAGGTGTCTAGACATTAATCGCGTTTTGAATCTGATTTGTCATAGAGTATGCCCTTCCTCTCCACTTGAGTGCTTTGTTACTTTTGACTTGTAAAATTCCAATGGCAAACCCGCTTACAATCATAAAACTTCCGATGGGTCCAAGTAAACCATAGACAAGACCAAGACCTAATCCTTTTTTTGTCTCTATAATTGCGGCAATGTAAAGTAACCCAACTGTAATTGCTGAGATGGAAAAAAGCAGAGAAAAGGAAATACTGGAATTTATAAAGAGTGCAGCATATGCCAATATTGGAAAAGGCATGAAAAGTAAAAAGAGAACGGCAAAAAATATTCCAATTGCAATTTTTTTATTTTGCAAATAAAGTGGAATGATCAATCGTTTAAGAGCATGCCATAAAGTGGACAAATCACGTGCCCACACCGCCTCAAGAAGATGTTCTGCACGAACCATCTTCATTCTATACCCTGATTCCTTTACTTTCTTACCCAGTGCACCATCTTCAACAAGCTCCCCTTTTACTCCCTCATGAGTTCCTACTGATTCGTAGGTGTTTCTTCTTATTATGAAAAAACTACCAAAAAAGTAACCTGTTTTTTTTGACGGGTCATTTACTCTGAGTGCAGAAAACCTAGTGTGCAAAAATGTTGAGAGCATGGGAAGAGTAATTCTAGTCCAAAAATCAAGACAAAGCATTTTTGGAATAGCTGTTAGTGCATCAAGATCCTCGCTAGTAAAATGTGAAACAGAAAGTGAAATCATTTTTTTAGAATGCTTCGTGTCTGCATCTGTAAAAAGTAAAAGATCACCCGTGGATTTTTTAAAACCCTCAAAACATGCCCAATTCTTCCCTGTCCATTTTTCTGGTTTTGGTTCAGCAGTTACATGAATTATTTTTGAATTCTTTTCTGCAAAACTGCTGATTATTTGTCCAGTTTTGTCTTCTGAACGATCATCAATTGCAATAATTTCATAATTTTCATAGTCTTGATCCAAAAGTGAACTAAGACACTTTGCAATAAAATCCTCCTCGTTTCTTGCTGGTAAAATTACGGATACCTTTGGTTTTTGATTTGGTTTTGGAGTAAACCTGTCCAAGTATGGAGAATCACGAAATGAAATCCACATTGATCTTATCAAAAGAATCCAAGTTATAGAAACGGCAACTAAAATTGCAGATAGGACATAGTTGAGGACATCAATGACAAGTTCCATAGAGATTTACTTCCCTGCTTCTTGTTTTATGCTTTGAAGAGCTTGTTCTGTACCACTTTGAATGTGTTTTTTTACCATTCCTGTAAACATACCCATCATCCCTGAAAGCTTGATCTCCCATACTGCTTCAAGTTGAGTTGAATTTCCTTCTTGCTTAAGACTCAATGTTTTTGTACCATTTATGATTCCTTTCGTAAATACTGCATGAATTTTTTCTTTGGGGTATAATGTTACAGTTTGCATACATTTTGAATCTTTGAAAGCAATTGTGACTTCACGAGTTATTGTGTTGCCTTCTTTTGAAATGTTTCTAATTTCTTTTGTTCCCTTCCAAAATTTTGGTTCGCTATCAAGATCTGATACTAAATTCCAGACTTTATCTAATGATGCATTTATTTCAACCAAAGCACGAATTTCAGCCATGTTCGGCATCTTTTCTGTCTACATATTAGTCTTGACGAAATCAATTTTAACATGATGCAAGGAACCGTCTTATGCCAAACATAACATATGATGACTTTGCCAAACTTGATCTTCGAATAGCTAAAATTATATCTACAGAAAAAATTCCAGGAAAATCACGAATCATAAAAGGCATAATTGACTTGGGTGAAGAAAAACGTGAAGTCATAATTGGTGGAGCAGAGTATTATCAACCTGAGGAACTTGTAGGAAAAATCGTTGTGGTCATTGCAAATTTAGAACCAAGAAAAATTGCAGGATTTGAATCAAATGCCATGCTATTGGCAGCTGATGTAAACGATAAACCATTCTGGCTTACGATACAAGAAGATGTCCCACTTGGAACAAAAATAAAATAACTTTAACACATATGTCTTTTTAAATTAGATTTTCAAATTTTTAGTCATGGTGTGCTTTGAAGTAATTATCTTGTCAGGGTTGAGAATGTTTTTTGGATCAAACTTGTTTTTAATTTTCTTAAATACAGAATACACATCTTTGCCATACTGTAACCTTACAAACTCTGATCTTGCTAAACCATCTCCATGCTCACCTGTTATGGAACCACCGGTGGCTATGACTTGAGAAAAGAATTCTTTAGCGATACTTCTTATTCTTTTCTTATTTTTTCCTTCTAAAATTGGTCTAATGTGTAAGTTACCATTTCCCGCATGACCATAGAGTACGAATCTCATGTTGTATTTTGTTGAGATTTTTTCAATAATATCAACAAGAGTGACTAGTTTCGCAACAGGGACAGTGGCATCTTCTATTATTGTAGGGAT
>JBGOUS010000036.1:0-7694 GCA_041477675.1 Nitrosopumilaceae archaeon | reverse complement strand
TCTTATCTAATCTCCATTTTTTACCAATGCAATGTTTCCACCAACATATGCCTCTGGAGAAACATGTCCAATCATTAGACCGCGTGTTGCACCAGAAAATCTTCCATCGGTGACTAGCGCCACTTTTTCTCCAAGCTTTTGACCAGCTAGTGCTGCAGTGACTCCAAGCATCTCTCTCATGCCAGGTCCACCTTTTGGTCCCTCATATCTGATTATAACTACGTCTCCTTCCACTATCCCTCTTTTTGAAACAGCATCAAATGCATCTTCTTCTCTGTCAAAGACTTTGGCTTTTCCTTTAAACTCTGACGTTTTTACTCCTGCTATTTTTACTACTGCACCGTCAGGGGCAAGGGAGCCTCTTAGAACCGTCAGTGTACCAACTTCATGTATTGGAGATTCTATTGGTTTGAGTACTTTTTGGTTTGAGTCAAATGATATGTTAATAGAATCAAGGTTTTGTTTCAGAGTCTTTCCTGTTACTGTCATAACATCCAAATTTAACAGATTTTTTTTCATCAAACTTTTCATCAAAATTGGAATTCCTCCAATCTTGTCAAGATCAAGCATTACATAAAATCCACCTGGTCTCATGTCTGCAATGTGCGGAGTTTTTTTTCTAATTGGTTCAAAATCATCCAAAGTAAGCTTTACCCCAATCTCGCGTGATAAAGCTAAAAGGTGTAATATGGCATTAGTTGAACCGCCTATGGCGTTTGCTACAGTGATTGCATTTTCAAATGCCTCAAATGTAAAAATGTCTTTTGGTCGTATTCTGTTTTCTAAAAGATTCATTACAGCTTTTCCGCTTTCATAGCACATCTGGTCTCGTCGTGGGTCCTCTGCTGGCGGGGATGCACTTCCAGGTAGTGCAATTCCAATTGCCTCACTTATTGACGCCATGGTATTTGCAGTATACATCCCTCCGCAGGAGCCTGCATTTGGACACGCAACATTTTCCAAGTTCTTCAAAGCTTCCAAAGTTATTTGTCCTGCATCATATGCCCCAACTGCTTCATACACATCTTGAACCGTGACTTGTTTTCCTTCATAAATTCCTGGCATTATGGTGCCACCATAAACAAAGACAGATGGAAGGTTTAGTCTTGCCATTGCCATCATGGTTCCAGGCAAACTTTTGTCACATCCTGCCAGTCCAACTAGTCCATCATACTGATGAGCTCTTACCATTATCTCAATAGAATCTGCAATAATTTCCCTGCTTACTAGTGACGCCTTCATCCCTTCATGGCCCATAGCTATCCCATCGCTGACAGCGATTGTCGCAAACTCTCTTGGAGTGCCTCCTGCATCACTTACTCCACGTTTTGCGTTCTGTGCGATCTTGCCAAGGAGTATGTTACAAGGCGTTGCTTCATTACCGGTATGTGATACGCCAATGAAGGGTTTGCCAAGGTCTGCGTCATCAAGTCCCATAGCTTTGTACATCGCACGATGTGGTGCTCTTGATGGTCCTTCCACTACGTTTCTGCTTGATATTTCCATTCTAGATGAGATTGGGAGATGAGAAGCATAATTTTAGCTTTCTATTGATTTTTATAGCATGTTTTAGCTTTGTATTAAAAAGTATCAATTCTACGCGGTTTTAATAATCAGGTATATACAAAAAAAGACATGAATGAATCAATAAAGCCATTCTTACTTTGTTGTATTTGTGTGATTGTAATAACTCTAGTCATACCAGCATACGCCGAGGTGACCTCAGTTACAACTGATAATACATTTTACAAAAAAGGAGACATGATAACATTTTCTGGAACAGTAGAGCCTGAGGATTTAAACGCGATTGTTTCTATACGGGTTTTTGATCAGCAAGGGACCTTTGTCCTATTAAGATCAGGATCATCTGATGCTGACGACAAATTTAATATTGTTGTTGATACAACCAACTCAAAATTTCGTTTTAAAACTCAGGGGATATACGAAGCGACTGCCTTTTTGAACGACCTTTCAAAAGGCAAGGTAATTAATTTTGATTTTTCATTAGACGGCTCTCCAGTTTATCATTCAACAACAGAACCTACACCAACCCCGACGCCCACTCCAACACCCACACCAACTCCAACCCCTACACCTACTCCGACTCAATCTGATAATACAGATACCTCCTCTGGTTCTACAACCAGTCAAGATGGAAAGTCAGTACAAGATAAAATTAAGGAGAGAATTGAAGCTGCAAAGAAACTAAAAGAATCTCAAACACCTGGAACCACGGGTTCTACTGGTGAAGTAAAGCAAAATACCACTGGTGGAACAACAAATGGAAATCCAGACACAACAGGTGCAAACAATTCTGTCAGTTCCGAGTCAGGTCTTTTGTATCTTGGAGTTGGTCTTGGTGCAGTAGCTGCTGTAGCAGCCGTTGTATTTGGTATGAAACGCAGACCAAAGCATGTGGAAATAAACGAAACCGGCGATGTTTCTTCAGTACAAACACAATCATCCAGTCCAACTGGTACATCTGAAGAAGATTATGCCTTGATGATATTACGAAACAGATTGGCAAAAGGTGAGATTACAGTTGATGAATTCAGTCAGCTTAAAAAAGCACTAACAGAATCATGATGAGATTTTAAAAAAATTTATTGCTTTACATCAATTAGAACAGAATCAACTCTTGCAAGCTGTTCATTGATTTGTGTCTTGTTTTCATTTCCATAGGAAATAAGAATTCTGTCACCTTGATGTAGAACAAAGTTGCGTATGCTTGGTACCTGTTCGTGGTTTACAAAGAACTTTAAGCTATAGTCCTTATCTGTACAAAACTTTCTTGCGTCAGGAAATACGTAGCAATCATCAGTTAATTTTATTTTTAATGAATTAAAGAGATATCCCATTGTGACATTAGCTGCATGTCTGTGTACTGTCTCGCCATTATTAGATTCAAAGTGTATGTATGGACTCTTGACTTGGTAAGCAGGAGTTGAAAAGTCAAACTTGTCACCAAATATTATCACATTCATTGCTGCATGCTCATGCTCGCCTCCAAGTTTTCCCGCACCAGGAGGTCCACCCAGATTACTTTGCTTGCCTGCAAATGTATTTTGGTAAAACATGTATCCTGTTATTGCAAGAACAATTACAACGCCTGCAATGACACCACCAGCAATTAATTTGAATCTGAGTTTCTCACGAGTAATCTTGTCACTGTATTTTTCACGTTTTTCTGCACGCTCTTCTTTGATTTTTTTGCCCATGATTGATAAGATTCAAAATTTTACCCTAAATAACAGTATCTGAGAATGAATTTGTGTTGGTTTTAGGTAAACTTTGGACACAAATTCAAAAGGACGGAGCAATCTAAGACAAAATCATGCGGACCATATCTATCTGATATTAAACAATTTTATTATCTAAAAAAGTATTTTATTCGTGCAGTTAAAACCGTGCCAATATTGTGGAGATATGTCTGATTTGCCCTTTGAATGTAGTTATTGCAAGGATTACTTTTGTCATGATCACAGGCTGCCAGAAGAACACAGATGCGTAAAATTAAGACTAATCAGAGCAAAGAGATTCGGACAACAAAATGTCATACGGGATGGCAACATACAAAAACCAAATATTTTGAGAAAAATATTTTCACGGTTTGGATTATGATTTTTTCAATCAAAGTATCTAGTTGACTTTTTTAGGATTTTTTAAAAAATAAAATGTAATCTTACTTCTTTTCGCCTATGATAACATTAAAGTTGTATACCGAACCACTTGATGATGTTAATTTTATAGGAATCATTCTCCCATTTGCTACACTATTGTCAGTGGCGGTTCCACTTCCATCAAATGTTACTACTAGGGTTCCTTCCTGTCCTGCCAGAATTGTTGCTGCCTCTCTTAGAGTGGTATCAGCAGTTGGTGTCTTTGTGTCTGGTACTGTGTAGATTCCAAACACTCCAGCATTATTTTTAATGTCATTATCTTGAGTTTTAAAGTCTAGTACTCTTCCATTTACTTCAAGCTTTAAAATGGTGTATGGTTTTTGTCCAACGTTTCTGATGAAGATGGTTCCTGCTTCTTGATCAACTTTGCCATTTATCGCATTGGTCTTGTCACCATGACATATGATTAATCCTTCATGTGTTGTGACACCACGAGTTGCAGGGTGGTGTGGGTTATTACACGGCGGGTTCCCCTTTATTTCTCTCATGTCATATCCTGACATGACGATAGTATCTGCAGTTGGTAATGCCGATATGGAGTTCCCAAAGAATCCTTGGGTGAACAAATAGATCATCACGCCACCTATTACCGTTATTGCTATCAAAAGCAATGTAGCAATAATGGGAGCTACGCCCTTGTGCAATTTTCTTCTGGCAAAATTCAATTGTTTTCTAACTTCTTGTAACCTTTAAATTTCGACTGCGTATTTATCGCATTTGTTTCAAACTTGGGAAATTCTGAATAAGATTAGGATTAATTTGAAATAATTTGCAAGTTACAAAGCAATCTATTATAAGTTGTCAAGATTTTCAGCTCGTTATTGCATGCCATAGAATCGCTTTTGAAAACAATGTGAATTGAAAATCTCAGTTCATGCAATTGTTTTTCAGAAAAATCACGGCGTATAACATGGCGTTGCCATGATCCATGTTTCTATAATTGTAATAATTACACATCAACTTTGTTCCTGTAAGGCCCTGCACACTCAAAATTATCTAAATTATTGGATAAATTGTAAGTATAATTTATCAGCGGACTTAATAGGCAAGTATTGATAATGATATTTCAAATTGCGATATAACCACATCTTCCTATTTGCCATCTCATGCGCGCTTGTTCTGTCATTTACCTCACAAGCATATGGTCTGTCACCGCCAGGTAATATTCAATTTCTTAGTGCAACTCCTGCATCCTCTTCTCAAGTAAACCTGTCTTGGACTCCACCTTCAAGCGGCGGAGCTGTTACAGGATACAAAATCGAGGTAAAACCTGCTGGAGGAAGTTACCCATCTACACCTCTTGTAGGAAATACTGGAAACACTGGAACAACTTATACTCACACGGGGGTGTCGCCTGGTTCATACATTTATCAGGTTTCTGCCATAAATCAAGATGGTACTGGCCCTCCATCGCCTAACGTCTATGTTGAAGTTTTAGCATCGCAAAATATTGCGCCAGGACCTCCACAAGGTGTTTCTGCCATCGCCACTTCTCCGACCGAGATCAGTCTTAGTTGGAATGTCCCTGCATACAACGGAGGACCTGCTGTGACAGGTTATAAGATTGATGTGAAAATAGGGACAGGTAATTACAGTCCGCTTACTTCAAACACAGGTCCTGTTAACTCTTTTACCCATCCAGGTCTAACAACAGGAACCACTTATTATTACAAAATTTATGCAATAAACTCTGTTGGACCTGGAAGCGCATCAACTGAAGTTTCAGCTACCCCGACGTCATCATCATCGTCCTCTTTTCCAAACGCACCAACCAATCTTGTTGCCCCTCAGATTTCTACAGACCCAATTAATCTTTCATGGAGTACGCCATATAGTAGCACTCCTATTACAGGTTACAGAATTGATGAAAAAGTAGCAGGGGGTTCCTTCATCACAGTTACAACCACTACTGGAAGCGCAACCACATATTCGCGCACAGGTGTTTCCTCAGGTGTCACATACACTTACAGAGTTTTTGCAATAAATTCAGCAGGAACAAGTAGCTCCTCAAACGAAGCAATTCCTGGACAAACTCAAACCGGAGTACCAAATCCGCCTACTGATCTTGTTGTAGGATCAACATCAAATACGTCACTTGGTCTTTCATGGAAAGCTCCAACTGGTGGACCTACTGTTACAGGATATAAAATTGAGGTAAAGTTTGGAAATGGTTCCTACAGTATACTGACCTCAAACACTGGCACCATTACTACGACATATACTCATTCTGGTCTTGTTTCTGGCACAACATACACTTACAGGATTTCTTCAGTAAACTCTGCTGGAACCAGTCCTGCATCAAGTGAAGCATCTGGAAAACCAGCAAAGACAAATACTCCATCAAATCTTGTTGCAGTAGCTACTGCTTCAAACCAGGTCAGCCTTTGTTGGTATCCTCCAACAGAAACTTTTGGTGAGCAAATAAATGATTATAAAATTGAAAAAAAATTAGGAATTGGAGTATATGATCCTATAGTTGAAAATACAGGAAGACAGTCAACTTCACATGTCTTAACTGGCCTCTCGCCAGGGACAACTTACACATTTGTTGTTTCTGCAAATTATCCTGATGGGGGTTCAAGTGGAAGATCAAACGAGGCAACTGTTAAACCAGATGTAGGTTCTTCTGCTTCTCCTCCGTCATGTGCTGTAGACTCTAACCCCAATCCACAAACAGGCGGTTCTCCATACCCCCCAACTAATCTTTTAGCTAAACCAGTGTCCCCATCCAAAATCAATATCTCTTGGACCGCTCCAACTAACACTGGTGGTTCTGCAATAACTGGATACAAAGTAGAAATGAAAAGTGGCTCCAACACTTGGGAGACTCTGAGTTCAAATACAAACTATCCCTATACTGTATACTCTCAGGATAGCCTAACACTTGGTAATACGTACACATTTAGAGTTTCGGCTATAAACTCTGTTGGAACTAGCAATCCATCAAATGAAGCTTCAGCAACAACAAAATCTTCTTCAGCGCCCACTCAGCCATCTGCACCAACCAACTTTGTGGCAAAACCAATTTCCACCACTGCCATAAACATGACATGGAATGCTCCTCTTGACAATGGTGGAGAAGAGATCATAGGTTACAAGATATCGCAAAAGATTAGCTCAAACATTTATCAAACACTGGTAGCTGATACAAAAAACACAAAAACGTCATACGTGCACTCAAACCTTGCAGCTGGCACCACTCATTACTACAAAGTCACTGCAATAAATGCTGTTGGAGAGGGTTCACCATCAGTTGAATCTTTTGCAACAACTTTCTCCTCCTCTGGCACGCCAACACCAACTCCGACCCCAACACCGACTCCAACTCCCACTCCGACGCCAACTACACCGCCTTCAATTGGAAGGATAAAAGTCCAAAACACTGACTTTGCAATAAGATATGAAATCACTGGAGGCAAGGTATCAACAGCAGATATTGATGTAAACACAAACTCTCTTTCATTTGAAGTTACAGCAACTAGCAAAGGAGAATTAACCATAACCGTACCAAGACAACTAATTGATGCAAAGAAAACGAATGACAAGGACGATGTATTCTTTGTCTTGGCAGATGGAGAGGAAGCCAAGTATACTGAAAAAGTAACTTCTAGCTCTAGAACACTATCGATTACTTTTCCTAAAGATACAAACTTGATAGAAATCTATGGAACCCAGTCAGTCCCAGAGTTTCCAATTGCAGCTCTTGTCCTTGTTACAGGTATAGCGGTAACAATGATAATTTCAAGAGCAAAATGGAGTAAAATTTCCACTCTGTCAAAATAATGTAATTTTTTAGGCATATTATAGACTCAGGGATAACATATTTTACAACTACAGTCCATCATTCCTGCCTTACCCATGCATTGATCGTGTTTTTCTTCTGAACATTTGTGGCAAATAATAACTGAACTCATATTTTCCTGATTTGACAATTTGGTTAAGAATGTATGTATACTAGAATGACGAAATTATCTTGTTGCCAAAAAAACGTGAGATTCCAATAGAAATTGATGA
>JBGOUS010000155.1:0-3341 GCA_041477675.1 Nitrosopumilaceae archaeon | reverse complement strand
CTGCAATACCCAAATCTAACAAATTGGATTTCTGCACCCTCATTTAATTCTAAGTAGTATTTTTCTGTGAAAGCTTGAAGTGTCTCAAGACTATTCTCATTGAATTTTTCGTTAACAAAAAGTGTCCTTGGTATCAGAATATTTATCTTTGTAGAGCTTTTTTGTGTAATCCATTGAATTTTAGGTAATTCTGCTTTAAAATCATTACCAGAATATTCCGCTTCTATATCTGATCCTATTTTTGTTATTGTTACATTGTACAATTCGATTAGTCTTAGTTGATCACCAACTTGGAGATCTTTTATGTCCCTACCAGAAACATAAAAAACACCGTCAACTTCTACTTTCCTTTTCCCTATGTCTTTTTGAGGATGATTTGTAAGTTCAACAGATGTCACTTTGTTATTTTTTACAATTAGTTTCACAGGTTCTGTAACCATAAATAATCTAATGCTAGTTCCATCGATCATTTTTCTGTTAAATGATTCTAGTGTACCAAATGGAGCAAATGTATCGGATTTTGTAAAGCTTAATGAAAGAACAAATTTTCTTATTGCTTCAGGCATAATTCCACGTCTGCGCATTGCTTCAAGAGTTGGAAGCCTTGGGTCATCGTAACCATGTACTCGGCCTTCTTCAACCAGCGGCTTTAGTATCCTCTTTGAGACAGGCATCCCCTCAAACTCTAATCTGGAAAATTCTAACATCATTGGCTTTCTCATTTGCAGTCTATCCAAAATAGCATAGTATAGTTCATTTCGAAGCTCATACTCTTTTGTTCTAAAGGCATGTGTTACTCCATCAATACTATCTTCTATTGCTACTGCAAAATCATAGTTTGGCCACACTCTGTATTTGTTCAAAAGCAAAGGATGATTTCCTTCAATTATTCTAAATAATGTAGGATCGCGCATAACCGTATTTTCTGATCCCATATCTCCACGAAATCTGACTATTGCTTCGCTAGGCTGGTATTTTTCAAACATGTTAAACCATCTTTTGGTGTTTTGATCAAGATCTCCTGAGCGACATTTACAAGGTTTCATTTCTCTTCTGTTTTTGCTTATTGTTTCTTGATTGCAAGTACAAACATATGCATGATTTGATTCAATCATTTGCATACCCTTTTTGTAAATTAATTCTATGTCATCTGATGTATTTTTTACTAGATCATATCTCACACCAAGCCAGTCAAGTCCAACTTTGATCGCTGCATAGTATTCTAATCTTTCATTTTCAGGATTTGTGTCATCAAACCTAAGAATCAATTTTCCATTGTACATTTTTGCATATTCCTCATCAATTATGGCAGCCTTTGCATGACCTATGTGTGGATATCCATTTGGTTCTGGAGGAAACCTTGTTACAACCTTTCCGTTTTCTGCCCCTTCTAATGGAGGTAATCCTATTCTTTCCTGTTTTGGTTTGGTTGCAAGTATCTCTGGAAAATTACTTTCTAGTTCTGATTTTTGCTCTGTTACTGAAAGCCGGTTTATCTCTGATACAACTTCAGATATGAGAGGAATGATTTCCTTTGTTTTACTTCTAAGATCTGATCTTGTTCCAAGTATTTTTGATATAACTGTCTCACTACGCGTTTTTCCTTCATGTTCAGAAGCATTCTGTAGAGCTATTCCACGTATAGCCTTTTTTAGATCATCATCCAATTACGAATTCCTCTTTACTACAAATTCTAAAAGTGACATGAGTTCTTTTTTCACTGGTCCAGTATAGGATGCCAATGATTTTTTTGCAGCATTGGAATATTGCATTGCCTTATCTCTAACAATGTCTTCTATTCCCATCGAACTAATTATCTTGACAACTGATTCGATTTCATCTTTTGAAATAGAAGTATTTCCAAAGGCATCTAGTATTTTTTCTTTTTTATAACCACTACATTTGTTTATGGCAAGAAGAATTGGGAGAGATTTTTTTCCTTCACGCAAATCATTACCAACAGGTTTCTTTGTAATTTTGGAATCACCAACAATACCAATCAGATCGTCTACTATCTGAAACGCTACTCCCAAATTTCTTCCAAATGAAGAGAGATTTAAAACATCTTTGGTTTTTGTATTGGCACATATTGCACCCATAGCACATGAGGTCTCAAATAGTGCAGACGTTTTTTTTCCTATCATTCTGATATACTGATTCTCACTAGGAATTTTTTGTGATTGTGCCATCATCATATCAAGTATTTGACCTTCGCATACATCGGTACATGCTTTTGCCAGTTTGCTTACTAATGCAAGACTAACTTCTTTTGGCATTTTAGATTCAGATGAAATTGTTTCAAAAGCTTTTGAAAATAGGACATCTCCTGCTAGAATACCAACAGGAACGCCAAATTTTGTGTGAACTGTCGGTACACCATGCCGTGTTTCATCGTTATCCATTATATCATCATGAACCAGAGTAAAATTATGTATCATTTCAACTGCGGCAGCTGCAGGTAATGCTTGTATTGCTGTACCACCTAAAACCTCACAACTCTTTATCACCATGTATGGTCTGAGTCTTTTTCCGCCATGTGTTATTAGATGTGTAGCAGCATCGTAAAGATTTGCTGGATTTCCTTCAAGCCTTGAAAACAAAAAGGAGTTAACTGTCTTTGTTATCTTTTCAATAGAATCTAATGACATTATTTTTTCAGCTCCCAATTTTTATCAGGAAAATGATATTGTAATGGCTTTTCAAGGACCAGTTTGATGTCATCTCTAATACACCCATTTAAAATGGACCTGTGTTCTGGCAAGATATTTGTTTCTGATTCTGGCAAAAAATACAAAGCCAATAACATCCATGGGCAATAAACCTGGGGATTTTTTTTAATATCATCTAAAAGTTCATTGAATGAAACCCACTTTATTGCATCAATTTCTTCCTTGACTAATTTTATTCTAGTAGGATCTTCTATCATTCCAATTAAAGTTCCACAAATTTCATTTTCCGAACCGATGTTTTTGTATGGTACATGATATTCGAATTTAAATAAATAGTCTAACTTGCACGAAACCCCAATCTCTTCTGGCAATCTCCTTTCTGCAGAGGAGACATATGTCTCTGATTGTCTTGGATGACTGGCCACTGTTCCATCCCAATCTCTTGGCCATAACATCTTACTTTGGCTACGACGTGTAAGGAGAAGTTTACCATCTTTGTTAAACAAAAGAATCGTGAAAGCCCTGTGAAGTTTACCATTTGGTAGGTGACATTTGACTTTTTCTTCGGTTCCAATGGGTTTGTCGTTCTTGTCTACAAGAATCAGATATTCAGTACCCAAACCATCTAACTCCTAAACAAAGTTCCATCAAATTTTCCATTTCTCACTGCAT
>JBGOUS010000063.1:0-5765 GCA_041477675.1 Nitrosopumilaceae archaeon | reverse complement strand
TTCTCCCTTTATTTCATACAATAACGTTTTTGTTTTCATATCAGAATAGACACCATCAACATTCAATACAAAAATTGCAAGTCTGGGTTTTAGAATTTTAGATAGTATTCCCATGATTCTATCTCCTGATAAAATATAGAATTTATTTTTACCATACCACATTACATCTCCATATGATACTGGCACAAGTCCAGCTTTTGCGATCTTCGTAATCTCTCTAACTTTTTTTGGATCAGCTTTAGGACCAAACATAAAGTCAGTTGGAGGTAAACAATATGGATTCAAACTGTGTTTTAGAAAAGAGTCAAGAATGATTTTGTTTAATTCAATCATAGAATTTTTTACAACGGAAACACCTTTTCTGTTATATTCGGCTGGTTTAGTATGCATGTCGTATCTTACAGACCAGTAATGACCAAAAGAACCTCCTCCGTGAATTACAACAATTGGTTCATTTATTTTCTTTACTTGTAACGAGATTTTGTTTATGGCTAAGCGGTTTGGGGTAAGAGGTTTTTGTTTGTTTGTGATTATGGATCCGCCAAGCTTTATCAAAATCATATTTTTCTACAGTAAACCAGTCGGTTTAAAAAGTATCTAATAGTCCACCGTAGTCGATTCTAGTAAAAAATACCTCATCATGATTTTTCAAACTAGCGAGTGTTTGACTAATGTTATATTTGTCTACAAGGGCAATTATGCACCCTCCGCCGCCAGCTCCTGTTATCTTTGCCCCAAAGGACGTTTTCTGGGCTTCTTTCACAAGAAGGTCTAACCTGTCAGTAGAAACGCCAATCTGTTCTAATAGAAGTTGATTTTTAGACATAAGCGAACCGATTTCTGATAAATCATTTTTTGCTAATGCCAAAAGAGCTTCTTGGATTAGTTCTGATTCTTGTTTATATAATGATGCAAATAATTCCTTGTTGTTTTCCTTAAACTTCCTTACTTTTTCAACAACTTTACTTGTAAGATGTGGCTGTTTAGAATTTGCAATTATAAGGTCAAATTCCGCTTTAGAATTAATTTTTTTAAAACCATTCTTAATATCATACTCAGCAAGTCCACCAAAAGTACAAACAGAACAATCAGCTCCCGATGTGGTTTTGAAAATTGTGCGCTCTGCTTCAATTGCTAATTTTAAAATTTCTTCTTTTGGAAGTTTTTCAAATAATCCAGTTATTGATTTAGCAGCTGCTACGCAAGAAGCAGAAGATGATCCAAGCCCTATTCCTGGTGGTATCTCAGATTCTATTTTAATTTCAATACCGCAGTTTTTCTTGAATCTTTTTAGAGTATGAGTTGCCAAGTATACAAATGGTTTCATTATATCAATGGAATCATTTGAAGATGAACCTGTCTCTACTTCTACAATCCCAATATCTGATTTTATCTTGATTTTTCTCTCATCGATTACTTGAGAGGTGACTCTTATTCTCTTGTTTATGGCACAAAGTATAGCCTTAGTACCGTAAACCACAAAATGCTCTCCAAACAAAATGACTTTGCCGGGGGCAGATGCACTTGATCTCATGAGAATACAATCGACGCATATCCTACCACAGAACTCTTGTCCCCTGCCACATCTCCGCTTGTGGCATATCTTAATAAAGTTCCTCTTGAAGCTCCAAGTTCTTTGCAAGCTACCATGGTGGATGCAATCGCTCCATACCCGCACGCACTGACTCTATTTTCTTCTAATACTCTATAGAATTTATCTACGTCTAAATCAAGAATAGGTTCAATCAACAATTTGTCTTGTCCATGTGCAAAGTTGTTTTCTTCATAATGTGTAAAATCCGATGACCCTATGATGATGGTTTTCTTGGTTTTTGCAATTTTTGCTATTGCTTCGCCAATTTCTTTAGCAACTTTATACTCTTGGTTAATCAAAATAATAGGTAGAATCTTGAATTTATGTGAATAAATCTCTTGTAGCATAGGAACTTGTACCTCTAAACTATGGTCTTTTGTATGTGAAAAAAAATCTAATTCTATCATTGTAGAAATTTCATGAATGTTTTGGGCAGATTCTGTGTCTACTTCAACATTTCCAAGAGGAGTTTGCCATTGTCCTTCTTTCATTGCAGCAACATTGCAACCAATGCCCCAATGATTTGGACCTATAATTATAACAAGTTCTGGTTTTTGTGAAGAGATGTGATAAAAGGAATTTGTCGCAATAGGTCCTGAGTATATGTACCCTGCATGTGGACAAATCACACCAAGAACATCTTCATTAGTTTCTTCAGGTGGAATTTTTCCTGGTCCAAAAGGATGCAAAAAACAATCACGTATTGTGGACTTCAACTCTTGTGTTTCTTTTGGATAGAACATGCCAGCAACAGCCGGTGTTCTTACCTGCATTATTCTATTGCCTCTTAGATCTCTCAAAACGAGGTGCTCTTATTGGCTCTTCCTCAATTTCTTCTTCAACTATTTTAGTCTCAAAATCATCAATGTCATATTTCATTGACCTACCATCTTTTAGCTGGCCTTTTTGTATTAATATCTCTCTTGCCAAAAGCCAATAAATTGTTGCTAAAGATTTTCTTCCTCTGTTATTGGCTGGTATGATCAGATCAAGCTTGGAAGTCACATTGTCCGTATTCGCTAAACCAATAACTGGAATTCCTGCGTTTGTAGCTTCTAGAACTGCCTGTGCATCGGTTTGTGGATCTGAAACTAACACGAGCTGTGGTTCGATATAATATGGCAAAAGTGGATTTGTAAGAGTGCCTGGCATGAATCTTCCAAGCATTTCTGTTGCTCCGGTTACTTCACAGAATTTTTCTATTGGAGTGTTTGCATATTCTCTACCAGAGCATACTATCACTTTAGAAATTTCAGCTCGGTTAATGAATTTGGCTGAAGTTTGAATTCTTGACAATGTCTTTTTAATATCAATAATATAAAGTCCCTCCGGGGTTGCCTTTGTGATAAATGGAGTCATGAACTTGGTCTTAACTGGCGTTCCTACCCTTATTCCTGTAGACAGGATGCTTTTCTCAATATTTTCAAGATCGCCTGATTCACTCATGTTGTGTTTTTAAATTTGTGCCATCCCACGTATTAAATCATACTCTACAAGACGAATCAATTCATTGAGTTTGGCTATTCTTTCTCCACCTACTACACCTATCTTTAGCATCTTTGATTTCACAGCAATGCCGATATGTGATATGTGCGAGTCTGTAGATTCGCCTGATCTATGTGATGTGATTAATTTAATATCGTTTTTGTGAGCTTCTGATGCAAACTCTAAAGCATCATACAGACTCCCTGCTTGATTTACTTTTAAAATTGCAGCATTACATGATTTCATTTTTATAGCTTTTTTCAGTATTGCGGTGTTTGTTACCAATAGGTCATCTCCTGTTATCATGACTTTAGGAAATCTAGAAGTCAAAACCGACATTTCTTCAAATGCTTCTTCATGAACAGCATCCTCGGCATAAACAAGTTTGTATTTTTTTATGATTTCTGAAGTAAATTCTAATTGTTTTTCTGGAGTGTTTTCAAAACCTTCCCGGTCATAAACATACTTTTTCTTCTTTTCATTCCATTGTGTAGATGATGCAAAATCTACGCCAAGAGAAACCTCTCTGCCTAACGTGAATCCGAGATTTTCACAGGCTTTTGCTGAAAACTCTAATGCTTTTTGATTATTTATTTTAGGGGCCCAACCTCCCTCATCTCCACGACCATTTGTAAAGTCAGGTTGATGTTTTTCAAGGACTTTCTGCAATTCCTTATGTACTGCAAGATTAGTCTCTATTGCGTCAAAAATGGTTTTTGAGCCAATTGCACAGATCAAAATCTCTTGTATGTCGGGAGTTCCAGGGCCTGCATGAGCTCCCCCTCCTAAAATATTTCCAAGTGGAAAAGGAAAATGAAAGTTACCCTCCTTTGAGATCAATTTGAACAATGGAACCCCTAACGATTTAGATGCAGAATCAGCAGATGCTATTGTAAGAGCAAAAGCGATTGCTCCTCCTATCTTTGAATAATTAGGTGTAGGATCAATCTCTCGTATGGTATTATGTATCGACTTTAAATCCGAAGGATCAAGATCAACAAATTTTTTTAGATTTGCATTGAGAACTTGTAGACTTTTTTCAGGTTTGTTGTCTTGGAAACTTTGTGCCTCATGTTTTCCAACGCTTGCTCCAGAAGGCGCACAAACTCTGCCAAGGAAAGAATTGTCAGAAAGAACGTCAATTTCTATTGTTTTACTACCTCTGCTGTTGTAGAGAAGCCTTCCTTTTACGGAAGTGATCTTCGGCATTCTACTCTAACTCAGATTGTACTTCTTGCTGTCTTCTTCTAATCGCTTCGTAGAACGGGATTACTTGGTGAATAGTTTCAACAGATGTTAACATCATAGTTCTGCAACAATATCTTTTGATTCCTAAAGAATCTAGAACCTTTGCAGGATCTTCTCCTCCTTTTACTCTATTTTGATAGTCCTTGAACTTGTCAGCAATTAAATTTCCACAAGTAAAACATCTGACAGGGATCAGCATGTTTTGAAAAAGTAATCAAGGCTTATAAAAACCATACATGGGTATTTGCATAATGCGGGAGTCGCCCAGCCTGGTCAAAGGCGCTAGCTTGAGGGGCTAGTATCTTAGGATTTCGAGGGTTCAAATCCCTTCTCCCGCACTAGAAAATTTTCTAAACAAATCTAATTTGACCTACTTGATAAAAGCAGTAGATATTAGAGCTTAACAAACGAAATTAAAATGAATTTTTGATGAAAATTATACTTGCTGGAATAATACTTGGTATGCTTTTAGTATTTTCTAATATTCACGTGTCTGATTCATATCTGCAGTACAATCTTCTTGTTACAGTAAAACCAGAAAAAACAATGATTAACCCAAATGATTTTCCAGTCATATTGGGAAAAGTTACAGATGAAGCAAGCAAACCTGTTTCAAATGCACGTGTTATGATCGCATTTGGAAAGGAATATGTAACAACAACAACTGATTCATCAGGAAATTTTAGATACCAATCGGTAATCCCTGCGTCATCAGGTAATTATATTATAAATGTGGTAGTCACAAAGAACGGATATAATAAAGGATTAGCAAGTTCGAGTTATTTTGTGAATATGCCACAACAAGTTACTTATAGTAAAGGAATAGTTGGTAGCCCAATAACTACAGGAAACTATACTGTCTATCTTGGAAAAGTGACAGAATGGAACCTTGAAACAACATGTTTTGTAAAATTTGGGAATGAATATAAGAGATTTCTAAAAACTTGTGATCTATACAACTTGGTACCTGATGATTTTAAAACAGATGCAAAAACAATATCAGTTCTTGCAGTCATGAAGCATAATAGTGAATATAGGCTGTTTCCAGTAAGTGGATATTACAATGCTTTAAAACTTAACGACACTGCAAAATCTAACTACATAATCAGTACATGGAATAATTATTCAGTACCAAATTAACCATAGATCCTGTTTCTATTTTTTAAACTTGTTAATTGAATCAATAAGTGCAGAACGCCTTATTTCTTCAGTTACCGCCGCTCTTGCATCCTCGATTAGTATTCTGTTTACATCAAGTTTTCTTCGGGTTTCATTTACCAATTTGTCATAGATGGCAAAAGGATACAAGGAAAGATAGAGATTTTCCATTATTTCAAAGAATTTGCTTGCATCCTTAGCTTTTCCTGCTCTTATAGAATCGTAAACTAGTCTTTTTAGCTCACCAATGCAATCAAGTAAACCAAGTATGTATGACTCT
>JBGOUS010000108.1:0-4292 GCA_041477675.1 Nitrosopumilaceae archaeon | reverse complement strand
CATGGTTAGATCAGATATTGTTTCTCCACGATATTCTATTACAGTTCCTGCTCCTCCCGCGGTTCCTATTTGTCGTATTATTGAGAGTATGATGTCTTTCGCAGTCACTGCGTGGTTATTTTTTCTTTTACCATCTATTTTAATTTCAAAAGTTTTTGGTTTTTCCATCCAAATGCATTGTGTTGCCAATACATGTTCTACATCACTTGTACCAATACCAAAAGCTAATGCACCAAATGCACCATGTGTTGATGTGTGACTATCACCACAAACAATTGTAGTTCCAGGAAGAGTTATTCCTAATTCAGGACCAATTACATGTACTATTCCTTGATTTGGACTATTAATATCAAATAACTGGATACCAAAATCTTTGCAATTCTTTTCTAATACTTGGATCTGCGTTGCAGAAATTTGATCAACGATTGGTAAAGATCTGTCACTGGTTGGGACATTATGATCCATTGTTGCAAATGTGAGATCTGGTCTTCGTACTTTTCTTTTGTTTATACGTAAACCATCAAATGCTTGTGGAGATGTAACTTCATGTACTAAATGCCGATCAACATAAAGCAGTGTTGGTCCATTTGGTTGCTTCACTACAACGTGTGAATCCCAAATCTTCTCAAACAATGTCTTTGGCATAGTAGTATCTCAGATGATACGTGATATAATGGTATAAACAGAAAAAATTGTTAGAATGGATTTAATTTATTCTTGACATTAATGTTTCTACGGTTTGTAATTAAAAAGACCACCAGCTGCGATGATTTTTCCAATTAATTCAGAAAAAGGTTTCATTTTATAAGTTTGATTCTTTTTAAGATTTTTTATTTCATTTTTTTCTATATCAATTTCAAGCGAGTCTTTATCAGATATGCTATTGTATGCGTTCTCATCAATTTCTATTGGTAACAAGAACGCTCCGTCAACAGCGTTTCTATAGAAGATTCTTGCAAAAGACAAGGCCAAAACTGCCTTTATTCCTGAATACGCAAGTGCTATTGGTGCGTGTTCTCTTGAGGAACCACACCCAAAATTGCGTCCTGCCACGATAAAATCGCCGTCTTTTACTTTAGAATGAAAATCTTTGTCTAAACCTTCCATTGCATGTTTTGCAAGTTCGTCATAGTCATGTATCTTAAGATAGGGACCAGGTATTATTACATCGGTATCAATGTTGTCCTTTTGGTACTTTATTACGTCTCCCTTCATTTTAAATCCCTCGGATCAGTAATTTTTCCAGTTACTGCAGATGCAGCTACAACTAAGGGCGATGCCAGATATGTTTTTGATTCAACATGACCCATCCTCCCTGGAAAATTTCTGTTGGTAGTACTTATGCAAACTTCGTCTTTCGCAAGTACTCCCATATGTGCACCGCAACATGCTCCGCATGTAGGCGGTCCTACTACTACACCTGCATCCATGAAAATTTTAAGGAGTCCTTCATCCATTGCTTTTCTAAATATAGATATCGCAGCAGGCAATATTTCGGTTCTAATTTTCACTTGTCTACCTTTTAGTATTCTTGCAACAGCTTGTAAATCTTCATATTTTGCACCAGTACATGAACCGATATACGCTTTATCTAAGGCGGTTGTTGACAAGTCTCGGGCTGCTGCTATATTTTCGGGAGAAAATGGTTTGGCAACAATTGGTTCTAATTCTGATGCTTCATACTCATAGATCTTTTCATATTCCGAGTCTCTGTCACTATGTATTTCATTGTATTTTGTTGCACCACGCGAAGCAAGATAGTCTCTTATTTTTTGATCAGGTTCAACGATACCACTTTTTGCTCCGGCTTCTGTTGTCATGTTTGTTAAAGTAAGTCGCTCTTCTACTGACATTTCTAATACACCATTGCCACCAAATTGCATCGTTTTGTAAGCTGCACCATCGGTTCCTATGTCACCAATTATTTTCAGAATGAAATCTTTTGCCATCACGTGGCTTGGGAGATTACCATTAAGTTTGAAATAAAGTGTTTCTGGAACTTTAAACCAAATTTTTCCGTTTAAGAGCACATAAGCAACATCCGTATGCCCAAGACCTGCTGCAAAAGCACCTAATGCACCAGTCGTATTAGTGTGTGAATCACCACCAACATAGACTTCTCCTGGCAGTACCATGGCTTCTTCATGAGATAGTGTATGACAAATTCCATATTGGCCCATACCATACTTGAAGTGTTTGCTGATTCCAAATTGTTTTGTGAAATTTGATAATAACACTATATTTTGAGCAGATATCTTGTCAGCAGAAGGAACAAAGTGGTCTTCTGCGACCCATACTTTAGATGCATCCCAAAGTTTCTCAATATTCATCCCTTTTTTCTTTAATTTCTCAAATACGGCAATTACCCCAGGCCCTGAAACATCATGTAACATTACCTTATCTACATTTACAAAAACTACATCGCCTGGTGATAGGCTTGTTTTTCCAGACGCCCTAGCAAGTATCTTTTCGGTTATGTTCATTCCCATTGGTAGAAAATGCATGTTTTTTGAAATTAAAAGGTTTGGAGAAGAAGGCTAAAAAGTCAAAGACGTCCAGCCTTATCATGTCGATTTCAGTACAAACTATAAAATCAGATCTAAAAACACGTGATTTTGCTCTATTTGAAACAATAGTGGCTTTACTTCAACGAAAACAGATTAAATTAGAGAATGGTGATGTTCTAGTTATTTCGAGTAAATATGTTGCAAATTCTCAAGGAAGGGTAATTGAATATGAAAAAGTCATTTCATCCAAAGAATCAAGAATACTTGCTGCAAAATTTCATCTTAATCCGAAAATCGCTGAGATTATTTTGAGAGAGTCTGATGTAGTTTTTGGCGGAGTTCCTGGTTTTGTAATTACTTCATCAGATAATATTTTAGCTCCTAATGCTGGAATCGACAAATCAAATGCGCGTAAAGGAAAATTAATTTTATATCCTGTTGATTCATACCAAATTGCAGAACAGCTACGACGCAAATTTTTCTTGGAATTTTCTGTACATATTGGAATACTAATAATAGATAGCAGACTAATGCCTGCCAGGATTGGAACAACGGGAGTGGCTATTGCTTGTGCTGGTATTGAACCTCTTGCTGATATACGTGGTCAAAGGGATCTATATGGGAATCCATTAAAAGTTACTTTTCAAGCTCTTGCCGACAATCTTGCATCTATTGCAAACCTCAAGATGGGCGAGGGTTCAGATAGCACACCAATAGCACTGATAAAAAACGCAGATGTAAAACTCACAGACAGAAAGATAATGTACGATGAGATGACCATTTCTTATGATCAGTGTGTATACATTCGTGGATTAAAGGCAAATAATAAACACACTTAGGGTTTTAATATAGGTACATTAGACCGCAAGCTATGGTAGAATTTCTGACTAGATATCCAAAGACAATATCGCTTTTTGATGGGATACGACATAAAATCAACGTTGACCATAAGACAGGCGTAGAGCAGCTTACTATAGTAGTCAGAAAAAATGTTGACGAACTTCTAAGAATTTTTTCAAAAGAAGGTTTTACACATGTAAAGTTTGAACACAAAATACCATTACAAATTGGAAATGGACTCTCTTTAAAACTCAAAAAACCTTGGGAGATGCACGTAAGACTGCTTGAAATGAAAAAGGAGCTTATCGCAATACAAGCAGAGGTTGAAGTTTCAAGGGATTATTTGCAGCACCTTTTCTGTCAAAGAACACCTGTTTTTTATGAAATAGAAGCACTTCTAAAAAAACATCAGATAGAATACAAGATTTGGAACGAAAAAATTAAGAAGTATGTTCAGATAGTACTTGATAATTATAAAGTGAAGCTTACAACTCCAAAATTCCCTGTATTTGCATGGAAACCTATGGTATTTTTCATAGGTACCATAGGAGTATTTTATCTCTGGAAATACTTACAGACAATTTAGAACATTTAATTAGATTTTTTGATAATTTGAAATAATGGCACAAGGATCACTTGTAGCGTCTTTAAAATATTATGGTATTTCTCCATGGGAAATCGAAGTTCTATACGGAATATTACACGACATGTTTTTAGTAGAACAAATTCTTGAAACAGAGGAAGATGAAAACTATTCGACCATGATGGAGGTACATTTTCCATTAGAATTTAGTGATGAATTTTTCAAATGGTTTGGCAATTCGAGATGGGATAAGGTTAAGGGTATACTGAAAGAGATGAAGAGGCGCAGAGGTGGAGGAAGAACTATTAAAATTAACATTAGTTTTTCTGGAAAACCAAATATAAAATTCACTGTAGATCTTG
>JBGOUS010000093.1:0-4705 GCA_041477675.1 Nitrosopumilaceae archaeon | reverse complement strand
GGAATCTGCGTCATAAGCAAAAGGCGTAGCTCCTTGTCATCTTTCAAAGAAAGATGTCTTGTCATCCCCTCATTGAATTTTTGGTAGCCAAATTCCCGCTCCGAAGTTCTTGGAGGAACATGAATTAGTTCAAAGTGCTTAAAGTAATACTCCTTAAATGCATCATTCACCAGTCTCACATTTTTTTCAAGCATTTACAGTCCTCTTTTTTCCAAACTGAATAGGGTTTATGATCCCATTACATTCAGGGATTTCAAAACAAAGATTTTCACTTCGAAGCTTGTCACATGAAGGACAAGCATATTTTGTTCCTTTACCAGAAGAACCCGCGATGTGATCGAGCTGATACCTTGTGACACGTTCGTTATAGTCTGGCGCGTTCTTAAACAGAGGAACAATCTGGTCTATAGTTTGACTTTTCGATAATAGATATGTAGCAAGCATAAATCTCCCCGAATGCGGCAAGTTTTCTCCTTTATCAAGTACATCAATAGCATGTTTGATACAAGGTGGATAATCAGATGAAACTGTAACATACTCCGAAAATTTTTTTGCAAGTAAAACTAGATCAGATACACGCTCCCTGAATGTTTCCGGGATGGACGGAATGTCAACCGCCTGAATTTTTGAATTTATGTATCCATCTAATTCTTTTCGTATGAGTCTAACAGTTTCATGTGCAGTTAAAAACACAAATCCGCCTTCTACTCTCCTGTTTATCAGCTTCCACTCTTTCTCATGAAACTGAACGGCACGTTTAAGATAATCTGATACGCTGATAACAAAATCCTCATCCTCTGTCATCACTTTTACTGAAAAAAGATCTTGCATTATTTTTAACGGCAATTCTAACTTCGTTTCATTTTTTTTCTGCAAGTCTTGTTGTAAGTATCTTTCTGCTCTTCTTGCCTCTGCAAGAGAAAATCTTTTGATTAAAGTTGAAATTCCGGCTGATTTTAACAAAACTATCGCAATTACAAAAGAAAGAATCTCGGAATCCATATTTTCAAAATCCTCAGCGGATGAACCGTAGATTTGTCCTGTTGTAGCAACCACGATTCTTCCATAGGCTTTCTCCACTATTGGCTGCCAATCCGGATGACCAAGCTGTTCCAAATTAAAGCCTTTGTCACGAAGATATTCTCCTGTTTCCGCAAGAAAGGGGTACTTTACTAAATCTCTGATACCTAGTTGTATCATGATATCTTTTGTTCTTTTGACCTTAAATGTATACGGACCTTTGGTAAGACATTAATTTGACACAAATGAAGGTAGCGTGATTTTGTACAGCTCATCCACCGAAGACAGTCCACAATCGCCTGATGCCGGAAGGTATATTCGCCTAGGACTGGCTGCGCTCATAGGCATAGTAATCTTCGTCGTTGTTGGCAACCAGGCCGTAGTTTTATTCATGAACGTAAATGAGTTTGGCGATCTCTTTACAAAACCCCTTTTCTACTCCATCATTTCTGCTCTAATCTTGGCATCAATAACATTAATTAGAGTAAACATAAAAAATCGTTCCTCTTTAGCATGGTACGCAATCCACACTGCAATAAATTTTTTAAAAAAAGGAGAAAGCAGTTCGATATCCGCTAGCATTCCAAGTTTTCAAGACTACAAACTAAGTGTTCCAAATTTCGTCATCTGGCAAATAACAAAGGTCTTGCTTTTTGGAGCACTTTTCAGTAATCTAATGTTTGGTTTTGCAATACAATATTTGTCAGAAGGAAACGACCTCGGTGTACAAAGTATCTGGGGATTGTTTTCACTTTCCTTTACCACCCCTCCAACCGATCCTTCTTACGCTACGGATCGAATTGTCCCAATGATTCCAGCTTTAACCATTTTGGTTCCGCCAATACTTGCGGCGCTCGGTATACGTTTAGTATTGTATGTTGGGCTGCATTCCATCATCAGAGTGGTTACAAATTACCTGCAAGATGCAACAAAAGGTAAACCAAGATTCCTAGATTACATTGCCACGATTGAGGGGATAATTGGTGCAGGAATAGTGTGGGCCGGTATTAACATGTTTTTTACTGATCAAATAGATTACAACACAAGATATGCAATTGGTGGAACCCTCGCAGCCGGCTTGAGTCTTATTGTATTTCATTTTGCTGACAAGTATCGATCAAGAGTAATAATCCAGCCATCAAAGCGAGACATCTACCTACGTGTCCTAACAATACTTGCCATTGCCGTAATTGCAGGTTCCATAATGGCTGTCAACAACAGCATTGCAGATGCGAGAAAAATTGAATATCTTGGTCCTTACAAGGCTCAACAGATAGGGGTTAACCGATATCTTGGTCAACTAGATCAAATTAAGATTAATACACACGACGTAAAACTAGAATCTGTTCCTCCCAGCAACATTAAAAATTACATACTTCAAAACAAGGAAACTCTTGACAACGTAAGAGTTTGGGACTGGGAGGCAGCGTTTGCAAAACTAAAGCCAGAGATCGGTCTAATACCTTATGTCGACTTTGAAGATAATGACATTCTGAGATTTAATGATAAGCTGTACTGGACAGCATCAATGAAGCCTGTTCTGCCCGAGTCTGTAAGTATAGAAAACAGGTGGTATAATGAGCATCTTGTATACACGCATGTTCCAAACGGATTCCTCACTCTGGAGGCAAGTAACGGTACAATAATTGACAGTAGTACGATCTTCAAACAAAGATCTATCTACTATGGAGAGGGGGGACTCTTCCACGACACTTGGTCCGCTTATCCAACAAACAGGGGAGACGCAACCGCAGAACTAAACAATGCACTATACAATGGAAAAGGAGGTTTGGATGTAGCACCACCACTGAGCCAAATCTTTGAACCAAACTTTTTGCTTTCTTATCCAACAGAACCAATCCACATTATGAGGTTCAGGGACATTCATGATAGGATGCAAACCCTCTATCCGTATTTCCAATTTGATCTC
The DNA here is from genome assembly GCA_041477675.1 of Nitrosopumilaceae archaeon. Lineage (GTDB taxonomy): Archaea > Thermoproteota > Nitrososphaeria > Nitrososphaerales > Nitrosopumilaceae > UBA8516. Next base: position 1,755 of record JBGOUS010000093.1, on the reverse strand, counting down.
TTTGGACAACCTGTTGATGCCTTACCTGTTACCGATGGTCAAAAAACCTACTGGCTCTTTCCTCTGATAGTTGGATTTGACACTCATACTATTCCATGGACTGTCAGTAATCCATACCTCAGACTCGTTGGATATGCACTAGTTGATGTATACGATGGTAACATATCTCTGATAAAAACAGGGGACGACTTTTTCACAAACATGTTTGTCAGTCAATACAAAGACAAATTTATTGAAACTCCTGCATGGCTTGAAAAACAAGTCCGATATCCTGAGGAACTATTCAACTGGAAGGTTGAGATGTATAACATATATCATGTTACAGATACTTCTACCTTCGTACAAGCAAAGGAGTTCTATGAGGTTCCACAAGGACTAGGTGCATATTATGTACAAGCAAAACCGCCAGGATTTAATTCAACCACATACGTAGGATTGCTTTCTCTTGAATTACGCGGTTCTGCAGGAAGAAACCTAGCAGGTTTTATGATAGTAGAAAATGATCTGAAAAACTTGGGAAAAATGCAATTTTATGAAGTGCCACTAGATTCTGAAACCAAACTTTTAGGTCCTACCGCAGTACGTGAGGCATTGGACAGGGATTCTGATTTTGCCCAACTAAAGACATTGTTAAGGACTCCAAGAATCGGAGACAACATCCTATACAGAATCGGTGATCATGATGTTTACTTTATCCCAGTGTATACTGCAGGCTCTGGAGGAGTTGTTACCCAACTTGGAACGATAGCAGCTGTTGGTGCTGCATTTGATGGAGAGTATTACGTTGGGATGGGAAACACTCCTCAGCAGGCCTTTGAGGCATATCTTGCTAAACTCTCCGGAGTTGCACCATCTACCACCGGAGGATATGTGGAACTTGACAGAGATTCGCGTATATCAACACTAAAATCATTATTTGAGGAACAAAATCTCAAAATCGTTAGTCCTACGTCAGTACAGATTCCACTATCATTCGAAGAAGGTAAAGTTTCTTTCTTCCAAGAAACTGATCTTGAAGATGCCAAGAAACTAGTTTCAAACTTCATACAGAATATCGTAAAACCAAGAAGTGACAGGGTAATTGTTTGGGAGAAAGACAACGCTATTAATTTTGGTTCTATTGTTATCGTAGAAAATGTACCAGAATTACATTACATCTCAATAGAAGTTGGATAATTTCACTAATAGGAAAACGAATCATACCAGTGGTGAATTGATTTATCCTGCTAGAAAAAGGAGTGATCACAGACATAACCTAAACTTTCCTTCTAAACCGTATCTTTTGAAGAAACTTTAGAATAGATCAATATACCTCCCAAACCGTATCACAGCATGCTTTTAGTTGTAGATAATGGATCTGTTTACACAAAATCGTTATTAGATTTTTTAATTGAAAAGGGGATACAACACGAAACATTTACGTTTGATAAAATTATTCTTTCTGGACTTCCCAAATATTCAGCACTAATTCTCTCTGGCAGAAGAAAAAATAATCCACTAATGAATGCAGCTAATTCAAAAATAATTAAATACGCTGTTACTGCAAGGAAACCGCTTCTTGGAATTTGTTATGGTGCAGAAATCCTTGCTCTAACGATTGGCGCTACGCTTAGGAAAATGGATAAACTGCACAAAGGAAATCAAGAAATCGAGATATTAAAAATAAATCCTCTTTGCAGTGGAAAAATCAACGTATTTGAAAGCCATTCATACTTGATATCAAAGTTAGACACCACTTTCGCGCAGATCGCCAAG